>DASVSK010000394.1:0-3442 GCA_036388135.1 Pyrinomonadaceae bacterium
GCTTTCGCCAAGGCGCTGCTCGAAAGGCAGACCTACCCGGACCTGCGCGACGCGGCGGGCCGCCCCGTCGCGCCCTACGACGTGACGGCCCACACGCTGCCGCTGCTGATGGGGGTCGAAGCCGAGCCGGTTCACACGCCCGTCAGGGTCGAAGGCGTGAGCGGCTTTACCGGAGTCCTTACGGCCCCGGCAAGACCCGGGCCGACGTCGCCGCCTCGCGTCGGCCTTTATAAATCTCACGTCCCTTCGATGGACGAGGGCTGGACGCGCTGGGTGTTGGAACAGAAGAAGCTCGGCTACTCTTCCCTGTCGGACGCGGAGGCGCGCAGGGGCAACCTGCGCGCGAAGTTCGACGCCATCATCATCCCCGACCAGTCGCCGCGCGCGATACTCGACGGCCACCGGAAGGGCTCGATGCCGGAGGAGCTGACGGGCGGGCTCGGTAAAGAAGGGGTGGAAGCTCTGCGCGAGTTCGTCGAGCGGGGCGGGACGCTCGTCGCGCTGAACGAGGCGTCGAAGTTCGCCGTCGAGCAGTTGAGCCTGCCCGTGCGCGACGTGACCGCGGGGCTCAGGCGGACGGAGTTCTACTGCCCCGGCTCCATCCTGCGCACCGTCCTCGACACCTCGCACCCGCTGGCGAAGGGGATGCCGCGCCAGTCGGTCGCCTGGGTCGAGGACTCGCCGGTCTTCGAGATCAAGAGCGACCCGCTCGCGCTCGTCCGCGTCAAGATCGTCGCGCGCTACCCCGACGCGGGGACGCCCCTGCTTTCGGGCTGGCTGCTCGGCGCGGAACGCTTGCGCGGCAAGGCGGCGCTGGTCGAGGTCGGGCTGGGCGAGGGGCGCGTCTACCTCTTCGGCTTCCGCCCGCAGTACCGCGCGCAGTCGCTCGCCACCTACCCGCTGCTCTTCAACGCCCTCGCGGGCGGCTGAGCGGCTAACGGATGACGGCGGTGAGGGCGGCGACCATGGCGGCCACGTAGTTGACGACGTAGATGACGAAGTAGCCGGCGAAGACGACGAGCGCCAGCACCGCGGCGACGGCCGGCGAGCCGCGGTAGAACAGGCGCAGCGCCACGAACAGGTAGAGGACGTCGACCGCGAACTTCGCCACCGCGACCAGCATGTTCAGGCGCGTCGGGGTGATGCCGATGACGTAGTAGACCGGCCACAACAGCGTCGTCGTCAGCACCGTGAACGAGAGGAAGTGCATCGAGAAGACGAGGTGCTCGACGAAGTAGCGGCGCGAGAAGAAGTAGACGACTTGCAGCAGCACCGCGAGCAGGATGATCTGCACGGGCTGGGTCAGCGAGAGGTTGCGCTGCCAGCGGTCGCTGACCGCGTCCTGGAGCGCCTGGCGCGTCACGCCCTTGCGCGCCGCCGTGCGGTCGAAGAGTTTGCCGAGCGCGCCGCCGCCCTTCATGCCCCACTGCTCGGCCGTCTGCCTCTCGTTTTCGAGGATGACGCCGATGTCGAACATCGAGACCTGCTTGGAGGCCGTGAAGACGAAGAGGCTGACGGCGAAGACGCCGAGGCACAGGTTGAGCGGCTTCAGGTAGCGTGTGCGCCGCCCCGCCACCCACTCGCAGGTGAGGCGGCCGGGGCGGAACAGCAGCGCGAGCAGCGTGCGCGTCAGCTTCGAGTCGAGGCTCGTCAGCTCCTGCGCCGTGTCCCGTACGAAGTGGCGCACGGAGAAGTCGCGCGCCTCGGGCCGCTTCTCGCCGCAGCGGTGGCAGAAGTCGCCCAGCAGCCCCTCGCCGCACTCGGGGCAGCTCTCGGCGCGCCCCGGCGCGGCCGACTCAACCTCTTGCAGGACGACGGCCAAGCGTTCAGCCCTCCCCCTCGCCCTTCCCCCTGACCGAGCCCGAGATTTTCTTGCGCGTCGTCTCGCCGGTCTCAAGGACGGGGATGCCCTCGTCAACCTCGTCGTGCGGGCGCGCGATGACGTGCGTGGCGACGACCTCGCCGACGCGGCGCGCCGCGGCCGCGCCCGCGTCCACCGCCGCGCGCACCGCGCCGACCTCGCCGCGCACGATGGCCGTCACCAGCCCGGCGTCAATCTTCTCGTAGCCCACCAGCCGCACGTCGGCGGCCTTCACCATCGCGTCGGCGGCCTCGATCATCGCCACCAGCCCGCGGCATTCGACCAACCCCAGTGCCTGCATCTGTCTCCCTCCCGAATCCGTGTTCGCCCGCGCAACGCCCCCGGCGCGCGGCCGTCTAGTTCCGCAACGAGTGAATGGGCGCGGGGATGCGCCCGCCGCGCCGGATGAAGACGCCGGGGGAGAAGCCGTTGACGGGCATCACGGGCGCGCTCCCGAGCAGCCCGCCGAACTCGACTATGTCGCCGACGACCCTCCCCGGCGCGGGGATGATGCGCACGGCCGTCGTCTTGTTGTTCATCACGCCGATAGCCATCTCGTCGGCGATGACGGCGGCGATGGTCTCGGCCGAGGTGTCGCCGGGGACGGCGACCATGTCGAGCCCCACCGAGCACACGCTCGTCATCGCTTCGAGCTTCTCCAGGGTGAGCGCGCCCGTCCGCGCCGCCTCTATCATCGACGCATCCTCCGAGACGGGGATGAACGCGCCGCTCATCCCGCCCACCGCGCTCGAAGCCATCGCGCCGCCCTTCTTCACGGCGTCGGTCAAAAGCGCCAGCGCGGCCGTCGTCCCCGGCGCGCCCGCGCGCTCGAACCCCAGCGCCTCCAGAATCTCGCCGACCGAGTCGCCCGGCGTCGGCGTCGGCGCGAGCGACAGGTCGATGATGCCGAAGCGCAGCCCCATCCGCCGCGCGGCCTCGCGCCCGACCAGCTCGCCCGCGCGCGCCAGCTTGAAGGAGAGCTTCTTGATGAGCTCGGCCATCTCGTCGAGCGGGGTCTCTTTCGGCGCGTGGCGCACGGCGTGGTTGACGACGCCGGGGCCCGAGACGCCGACGTTGATGACGGCCTCCGGCTCGCCGACGCCGTGGAACGCGCCCGCCATGAAGGGGTTGTCCTCGACCGCGTTGGCGAAGCAGACGAACTTCGCGCACGCCAGCCCGCCGCGCTCGCGCGTCAGCTCGGCCATCTCCTTGATGATCTCGCCCGTGCGCCGCACGGCGTCCATGTTGATGCCGGCGCGCGTCGTCGCCACGTTCAGGGAGGAGCAGAGGCGCTCGGTCGACGCCAGCGCCTCGGGGATGGAGTCGACGAAGGCCGACTCGCCGAGGGTCGCGCCCTTGTGGATGAGCGCCGAGTAGCCGCCGATGAAGTCGACGCGGACGCGCTTCGCGGCCTCGTCGATGGCGCGGGCGAGCGGCATCAGCTCCTTCGGCGAGCGGGCGCGGTCGGCGACGAACGACGCGGGCGAAATCGAGATGCGCTTGTTGGCGATGCGCATGCCGAACTCCTCGCCGATCTCGTCGACGGTGGGGACGAGGCGCGCCGCCGTCCTCTCTATCTTC
>DASVSK010000395.1:0-4695 GCA_036388135.1 Pyrinomonadaceae bacterium
GTTCCCCCGTTTCCCGGCGGGTACGGCGCGCCTGGTTCGTTTTACAGGGAGGCCGTCCGTCGCATCTTCGCCGACACGTCAGAGGCGTCGAAGCCGGGAGGCGAGGCAGGTGAATTGACGAGCCGATGCGAAAACGATGGCCGCCCGAGGTGTCTCCCACCCGTGCGGCCATCTACTTCGCGAGTCGTGCCTGTGAGGTCAACCGTTCAGCGCCGCTTACGCGCGACGCACACCGCGCATTTGCAGCCCGAAGCTTTCATGTGTGCGTTCAGATAGTCTTGGCCGTAGTCGATGGTGATCTGCTCGCCGGCCGGGATATCACGCTTCGCGTATATCCACACGCGCCGGCCGGTGGTGAAGGCTTCGGCGTTCGGCCGGCAGGAGTGATTGATGTAGCGGGCGGTGTTGGTGCGTGCGCGGCCGTCGATGGCTCGCTTCTCGTCGACCGCGAACAGGTACTTCCCGCCCAGCCGGTCGGCCTCTTCGGTCGTGATTACAGGGCCGACGTACTCGATGATTCGCCCCCCGGCTCGGACGGGCAGCAGGGTGAACAAGCCCAGCCCCGTGCTGGTGCGCTTAACGACGAGACTGCGGTTGGCGGTGGTCATCCGCGTAAGTGTAACACTTGCGAAGGCGCGCCCTCCGGCGGAGACGCGTGGCCGGGAGGGCGGACGTCACTTTACTCCTCGGCCGCGAGGAGTTCCGATACCGTCTTGAAACTGTAACCGCGCGCCTTCAAACCTTCCACGATCTTCTTCACCGCTTTCAGCGACTCGCCGCGGCTGCCGTACATGACGTGCAGGAGGATGATTGACCCGGGCCGCGCCCTCGATAACGCATATTCGGCAATCTTATCGGAGTCCGCCGCGACCTCCGGGTATGAATCCGGGTCGACGTCCCACGTGACGCTCCGCCTGCCCGTCCTGGCTAAATAGTATGGGAGCGTGAAGAGCTTCTTCCCGTAAGGCGGGCGGAAATATATCTCCCCCTGATGGCCGGCCTCCCTGATGAGCTTGTCCGTCCTCTCGACCTCCCGCTCGACGAATGAAGGCGTGACGAGCACCATCCGCTCGTGGGAGTAAGAATGGTTACCCAGCTCATGCCCCGCGGCCACTAGCCTCCGCCCCTCGGCCATGTACTTCTCCAGCTCGGCCCCCGTGACGAAGAATGTGGCGCGGACTTGCTCCCGTTCGAGGACGGAGAGAATCTGCGCGGTGGCCTCCGGCGTGGGGCCGTCGTCGAAGGTGAGGGCGATCACCTTCTGTGAAGTATTGACCCTGTGAGTGAGTCGGTCGAAGAACTGAAACGTCGGCGAGCGGCTAATCTGCCAGAGGGCGATGAAGCCGACGATGAGGAGGGCCGCCGTCACAAACGTATAAAGCTTCTTCACGACACGACCCTCCACCCGTCCGCCTCACGCCGGGTTAAGAGACTCCACGGCGTTCGGCCCCGGCCCCCTGTCCGTCAGGTTTGCGATGGCGAGCACTAGCTCCGCCGGCTCGACCGGCTTCGACATGTGCATCTGGTAGCCTTCCGACAGGGCCCGCAGGCGGTCTGAAGACCTTGCGTGCGCCGTCAGGGCGATGGCAGGGATTCTTCTCCCCCGCCCGCCCTCCAGGGCCCGCACCTTGCGGATCAAAGAGTAGCCGTCCTCGTTCGCCATCTCGATGTCGCTGACCAGCAAGTTCGGCTTGACCTGCCGCAACTTGTCGAGGGCTTCGGCGACCCCCGCGGCCGCCGTCACCACGGCCCCGCTCTGCGTAAGGATCGCGGTCAGCAACTCGCGCGCGTCCTGCTCGTCGTCGACGACGAGCACGTGGACGCCGTCCAGCTTCGCGGGCTCGACGAACTGCGCCTGCCCTTCGCCCGCGGGTTGCCGCCGCTCGTCGGAGACTTCCGATAAGTGTTCCGCGAGATGGACGATCATCACGGGCAGCCTCAGGACGAAGGTCGAGCCCTTCCCCTCGCCGGGGCTCTCCGCCCTGATGGTGCCGCCGTGCAGCTCCACGAGGTGCTTCGTGATCGCCATCCCCAGCCCCAGCCCGCCCTGCCGCCTCGTCGTCGTGTTATCGGCCTGGCGGAAGCGCTCGAAGACGTAGGGCAGAAACTCCGCGCTGATGCCCTGCCCCGTGTCGCTGACCGTGATCTCGACGCTCGACTCGACGCGCGCGACGCGAACCTGCACGCGCCCCGCCGGGGGCGTGAACTTGATGGCGTTCGAGAGCAGGTTCCACATCACCTGCTGTAAGCGTTCGGGGTCGCCGGAGACGGGGCCGGCCTTCGGGTCGAGGACGGCCTGGAGCCTGATGCCCCTGGCGTCGGCGGCGGGGCTGACCACGTCGACCGCCGCCTCGACGACCGACGCCAGCTCGACGCGGCCGACGTCGAGCCGTATCTTCCCCGAGATGATGCGGGAGAAGTCCAGCAGGTCGCCGATCAACTGGTTCTGCGACTCGGCGTTGCGCTCGATGGCGTCGAGCGCGCGCGCCGACGTGCGCTCGTCGAGCTTCCCCGTCTGTAGCATCCGCGCCCAGCCGAGCATGGCCGTCAGGGGCGTCCGCAGCTCGTGAGAGACCACGGCGAGGAACTCGTCCTTGGCGAGGGTGGCCTCCTCCGCCGCGCGCTTCGCCAGAAGGATTTCGTCCTCGTACTGGCTGCGCTGGCGCATGTGCATCAGGACGCAGTCGTTGGCGACGACGCCTCCGCGCTCACGCCGCACCGCGTTGACGAGCACGGGTATCTCCGCCCCGGCCCTCGACCGCAGGGAGAAATAGACCTCGTCCACCCTGTCGTGCAGCTTGAGGAGCGGGAAGAGGTGCGTCTGGTAGAAGATGCGGCTGGCGACGGGCAGGAGCGACTCGACGTGCCGCCCCGTCAGCTCGCCCCGTTCGTAGCCGAGCAGCTCCAGCAGAGTGGCGTTGGCGAGGACGATCCTGCCGTCGTCTGTGAATGACAGGAAGCCACACGGCGCTGTGTTCAGCAGCTCGTCCATCAGACTCAATGTGGCCGGCGGCGCGCGCCGGTCAGGCGGCGCGCCCCGCGTCGAGATACTCCTTGATGACCCGGACGGTCTCCTCCGGGTGGCTCATGTGCGGGCAATGCCCCGTGGCCTCCAGGACGCGCAGCGTGCTCCGCGGCAGGCGGCGTCGGAGGTACTCGCCCACCTCGGGCGGGGCGATGGCGTCCTCCGAGCACTGCATGATGAGGGACGGGACGGGAACCTTCGACAGGTCTTCGCGGTTGTCCGAGAAGAAGGTGGCCTCGGCGAACCGCCGCGCGATCTTCGGGTCGGTCGAGCAGAAGCTCTCTTCCAGCTCGCGCGTCAGCTCGGGCCGCTCGGCGTTCTTCATCACGACGGGCGCGAGGAAGTTGGCCCAGCCGATGTAGTTCTTCTCCATCACGTCGAGCAGCCCCACAATGTCCGCGCGCTCGAAGCCGCCGACGTAGTCGGGCGGCTCGTTGATGTAGCGGGGCGACGGGGCGACGAGGATGAGGCGCTGGAAACGCCCCGGCTCTCGGATCGACGCCAGCATCCCGACCACGCCGCTCACCGAGTGGCCGACGAAGACGGCGTCCTTCAGGTCCAGCGCGGCGCAGACGTCGAGCACGTCCTGCGCGTAGCCTTCGAGGCTGCCGTAGCGCTCCGCGCTGTACGCCTGAAGGTCCGACTTCCCCGAGCCGACGTAGTCGAAAAGGACGACGCGGTAATCGTCCTCGAACGCCGGGGTGACGAAGCGCCACATGTTCTGATCGCACCCGAAGCCGTGGGCGAACAACATGGGCTGCGCGCCCCTGCCGAAGACTTTCACGTTGTTGCGGGCGGAAATGCTCATGGCCGCTGCCCCCTCCCCTGACTGCCGGCCGCGCTCGCGGCGCGTCCGCTCAGATACTACAACATGCCGCGTCTCCCGGGGTCGAACTTTGATTACTGGAGAGACGGGGATGTATGATACTAGGCGCGGTGATTACAGGCGTAATCTCATACACATAAACCCTCCCCTGATTGAGTGGCTACGTTGACGTACCGGGTGTCTGCCGGGAGATGTGTGAAAGAGTAGTTTGACGGCGCGGCCGCTTCCGGTTCCGTAGACGGTTCCCCCGCGTCCTCACATCTCCCCCGAGGCTCTCAAGAGTCGGACAGACGGTGCGGGCGGCCGCGCGTATAACTCGGCGGCCGAGAAACGTCTTCCGCCGCTTCTACCCGTGAAACTTTGCGACGCCCCTTCAGGAGTTTGAAGGATTATCTGTCCAAGAGGAATCATGTCAAATCAAACGGTGACCACAGACTCTCTCGACACGAAGCATTTGTTGAACGCCCTGCTGTCCTTCAAGAAAGGCGATTTTACCACCCGCCTCCCGACCGAGTGGACGGGCGTGGCCGGGAAAATTGCCGACACTTTCAACGACGTCATCGAGTTGAACGAGAGGATGGCGAAGGAGCTTGAGCGCGTCAGCCGCGTCGTCGGCAAGGAGGGAAAGATCACGCAGCGCGCGTCGCTTCCGGCCGCGGGCGGCTCCTGGGAGGGGCTGGCCGAATCCGTCAACACGCTGATCGACGACATGGCCCGCCCGACGAGCGAGATGGTGCGCGTGATCGGCGCCGTCGCCAACGGCGACCTCTCCCAGACGATGACGCTGGAGGTCGACGGCCATCCGCTGAAGGGCCAGTACCTGCGCGCCGCCACCACGGCCAAC
>DASVSK010000396.1:0-3377 GCA_036388135.1 Pyrinomonadaceae bacterium
CACCGCGTTCGTTACCGATCTCTTGCCAGATAGTCAGCGCGCGGCCGTAATAGTCCAGAGCCACCTGATTCTCGCCCAGGAGGTAGTGCGACCGACCGAGCTCCCCGAGCGTGAAGGCGAGCCCGCGCGGGATGTTCAGGCGCTCGAAGAGCTGGCGCGCCTGCTCAAAATAAGTCAGCGCGTCGGACTTCTCCCCGATGTTCAAGGTCCCGATGGCGATATTAAGGAGCAGGGCGGCCTGCTCCTCCTCAGTGCCGTGCTCCCGCATGCGGGGCGGGAGCGGCAGGTAAAATTCCAGCGCCCTTGGGTAATCGTCCAATCGGGCGTGGCTCAAACCGGTGTTGTAGAGTGTCTTGGTCTCCTCTTTGGCGTTCCCGGCCTGCCGCCACGACGTAAGGGCTTGAGCGTATTCATCAATCGCTTTCGCAAGGGTCTCTCCCGTAGCCAGCTTGCGCAGACGGTCGCCCTCGGCCATCGACTTCGTCCCGGCGCTCAGTAATCGGTCGGCGGGCAGGGCCTCGCGGAGCGCTTTGATGAGTAGTGCGTAGTTGCCGCCCGAACCGGCCGCCACGGGCTGAACTTTAACCTTATAAGAGCCGGCCTTCTCCGCCACGAAAAAGAGAGACTCCTCCCCGCGGGTGGCGTTCGTGGTGTCAACCTGAAGGACGGGCGTGTCGTCCTCCTCCCTGATCAATGTCACCACCAGGTCGACCCCGCGTTGCTCGACCACCAGGCTCAGGAATTGCTCGCTGGCGAGCGTGATCGGGAAAAGATGAACTTCCCCGACGCTTATGCGTGCCTCGGTCAGCGTGCCCGGCTCGACGGTAAAGACCTTATCCTCTTTATGGCCGGCAGCAGCGGTGCCGACCTGTGGGCGCGGATCAGCCAGGCCGTCAAACGCGACCGACGGGGCAGCTCTCGACACGGATACTATCAAGACCAGCGCCACCGCCACCGTCATGACACGCCACCGGGTAAGCATTCGTAGTTTATTAAAAGTAACGACGGGCATAATCTCGGTTGGAGCTAAGGTTAAGAACCGGAAATGATCATTCGGCCGTCTTCATCAATCCGTCTCGCCTGTAGTAGGTCGGTCGCACCAGGAACCCCCGGGGCGTGTGCCGGCCGTAAAAATAACGGTGTCCCCCTTCTCCAGGAGGTCACGAAGACAGTCGTCCTCGCCCCGCCTGGCCAAACAGGCTATGAAGATGACGTCGGTACCTTTGCCCTTGCCGGCCTCGCCGCTGCAACGGGCAGAACGCCGTAGCTGCCCGAGAGCCTCCCCGTGTCGATGACGTCGTGTGCGGCTCCAATGATAATCATGCTCAAACGCGGACTTAATTTTCCATGTAAGAACTTAATTATTCGCTCGCAAGGGGCGGCGGGTTAGAAGAGTTCAAATTTGATGGTGAGGTATTTTTTTGGGTTCTGGCGGAAGTCGTAGATGAGTTTGACGGTCTCGGCGGAGAGCTGGTTGACGTTGTTGTAGAGCTGGTCGTCGGTGAGGAGCTTGCCGGCGGTGCCCTCGCCCCGCTGTACGCCGGCGACGACGTTGTCGATGCGCTCGGCGGCGGTGTTGAAGCGGGCGATGGCGGCGCGGGCGTCGTTATAAATCGCCTCGTCGGTGAGGAGCTTGCCGGCGGTGCCGCGCCCCTGGCGGAGGTCGTTGACGATGAGGTCGATGTTGTCGACCGAGCGGTTGAGGCGGGCGATGGCCCCGCGCGCCTCGTTGTAGATGGCGTCGTCGGTGAGGAGTTTGCCGGCGGTGCCGCGCCCCTGGCGGAGGTCTTCGGAGATGGCCTGGAGCGAATTGCTGACGGCGGTGAGGTTGTTGTAGAGCGCCGGGTCGTTGACGAACAGGCCGGCCGAGCCGCGCCCGGACTGAATCTGGCGGACGAGCTCGTTGACGTCGCGCACGGTCGAGTTCAGGTTGTTGTAGAAGGCCTCGTTGTTGACGAACTGGCCGATGGTGCCCTGCCCCTGGTTGATCTTCGAGGAGATGTCGGTGAACTGCTTGGAGAGCTCGTTGAGCTGGTTCATGAGCTGGGTGCCGGAGGCGGTGAGCTGCTGCACGGTGCCGCCCTCGTCGCCGGGCGGGGGCGGGATCAGGTCGCCGTCCTTGACCTGCTCGCCGAGCGCGCTGCCCGGCGTGAGGTTGATGACCTTCTCCGCGCCGAGGATGGAGGGCGAGGAGAGCACGGAGGTCGAGTCCCTGCGGATCAGCTCGGTGGCGGGGCGGCCGTCGATCTCGCTGTCGATGGAGAAGGACGCCTCGACCTTCTCCCGCGGGTTGTCGGAGGGCGGGAGCAGGGTCACGTCGTCCACCTTGCCGATGCGGACGCCGGCCAGGCGCACCTCGGAGCCGCGGCGGAGCCCGTCGCCGCTGGAGAAGCGCGACCGGAGGTGGACCTTCCGCGAGAAGGGCGAGATGTCGCCCGACGCGTTGAGGATCAGGAAGATGAGGACGCCGACGGCGACGACGACCAGCAGGCCGACGCGCACCTCGCGGATGCCGACTCGCTTCTTGGCTGGGGGCATGGGCTTCGCAGGCCAAAAGTAAAAAGGTGAAAGGCGAAAGTTTAAAACCGCCGCGCGGGGCGCGCCCACACTTTCGCCTCCTTACTTCTGCCTTCTTCCTTTCTTCAGTGTCCGCGGACGAACCGCTGGATGTAGGCGTCCTCGTTGCGGTGGAGCGCCTCGTCGGTGCCCTCGAAGATGATCTTGCCGCCGCGCAGCATCAAGACCTTCGTGTTGGTCAGGCAGAGGCGCTGCCCCTCCTGCTCGAAGTTGATCTCGCCGCCGTCGTCGACGACCGCGTACTCGCTCGTGATGTACTTGACGTTGTTCATCTCGTGCGTGACGAAGATGGAGGAGACGTCTTCGAGGTCGCGCAGCTTGATGGCCAGCTCGCAGATGGTGCGCGCCGTCGGCGGGTCGAGCCCCGCGGTCGGCTCGTCGAACAGCACGATCTTCGGGCCGCCGACGAGCGCGCGCGCGATGCCGACGCGGCGGCGCATGCCGCCCGACAGCTCTATCGGCATCTTGTCGATGGCGTCCTCCATGTTGACGAAGCGGAGCATGCGGCGCACCTCCTGCTCGACCTCTTCCTCGGGGACGCCCTGCTCGTGCAGCCGGTAGCCGACGTTGTCGTAGACCGAGAGCGAGTCGAAGAGCGCGCCCTCCTGGAAGACCATCCCGATCTTCTTGCGCACGGACATCATCTCGGCCTCGCTGTACTCGGTGATGTCCTCGCCGTCCACCAGCACCCGCCCCGCGTCCGGCTTGAGGAGCCCGAGGATGAGCTTGATGGTGGTCGACTTGCCGCCGCCCGAGCCGCCGAGGATGATCTTTGTCTCGCCCTTGCGCACCTTGAAGCT
>DASVSK010000397.1:0-5784 GCA_036388135.1 Pyrinomonadaceae bacterium
TCTACTGACTACTGTCTACTGACTACTGTCTACTGCCTAACGTCTACTTCCTTTCCATTCTCGAATCAAGAATCTAAAATCAAGAACATGAAAGCCGTCGTCTTCCACGAACATGGGGGGCCGGAAGTCCTCCGCTTTGAGGAGCGCCCGGAGCCGCGCTTCCGCGCCGACGAGGTGCTGGTCGAGGTGCGCGCCTGCGCCCTGAACCATCTGGACGTGTGGGCGCGCGGGGGCCTGCCGGGCATCGAGATTCCGCTGCCGCACGTCCTCGGCAACGACGTCGCGGGCGTCGTGCGCGAGGCGGGCGAGCTGGTCGACTGGGTGAAGCCCGGCGACGAGGTCTTGTTGCAGCCCGGCGTCTCCTGCGGCCGCTGCCGCGACTGCCTGGGCGGGGCCGACAACATGTGCCCGCGCTACGACATCATCGGCTACCGCCGCGACGGCGGCTACGCCGAGCTGGTCGCCGCGCCCGGCGTCAACGTCGTCCCGAAGCCGAAGAATCTGAGCTGGGCGGAGGCGGCGGCGCTCCCGCTCGTGCTGGTGACGGCGTGGCACATGCTCGTCACGCGCGCGCGCGTCGAGCCGGGCGAGGACGTGCTCGTCCACGCGGCGGGGAGCGGCGTCGGCTCGGTCGGCATCCAGATAGCCAAGCTCAGGGGCGCGCGCGTCATCGCCACCGCGGGGTCGGAGGAGAAGCGCGAGCGCGCTCTGGCGCTCGGCGCGGACGAGGCGGTCGACTACACGCGCGAGGACTGGCCGAAGGAGGTGAGGCGTCTGACGGACAGGCAGGGCGTCGACGTCGTCTTCGAGCACACGGGCGCGGAGACGTGGCCCGGCTCGGTGCTCTCGATGAAGCGCGGCGGGCGGCTGGTGACGTGCGGCGCGACGAGCGGCTTCGACGCGCGCACGGACCTGCGCCAGGTCTTCTACCGCCACCTCAACCTGCTCGGCTCCTTCATGGGCTCGAAGGCCGAGCTGCTCGACGCGCTGAAGTTCGTCGAGCGCGGACGGATTCGCGCGGTCGTCGACCGCACGCTCCCGCTCGCCGACGCACGCCGCGCGCACGAGCTGATGCAGGACCGCGCGCAGTTCGGCAAACTCGTCCTCGAAGTCTGAAAGGGCGGCGGGCCGTCGAACCGCGAACCGCGGCGGGGCGGGAATCGTTATCCCTCTCGTCGCGGTTCACTGTTTACGGTTGACGCGCTTTTTAAAGTAGAATTACGCCCGATGAAACTCTTACAGCAGATCGACTCGCCCGCGGACTTGCGCCGGCTGCGGCCCGAACAGTTGCAGACGGCCGCCGACGAGATACGCCAGTACATCCTTGAGACGATGTCGCGCGTGGGCGGCCACACGGGCGCGAGCCTCGGCGCGGTCGAGCTGGCCGTGGCGCTCCACTACGCCTTCGACACGCCGCGCGACCGGCTGGTGTGGGACGTCGGGCACCAGGCTTACGCCCATAAGATTCTGACGGGGAGGCGCGAGCTGCTGCCGACGGTCAAGCAGTACGGCGGCATCTCGGGCTTCCTCCGGCGCGACGAGTCGGAGTACGACACCTTCGGCGCGGGGCACGCCTCGACCTCGCTCTCCGCCGCGCTCGGGATGGCGGTGGCGCGCGACCAGCGCGGCGAGGACCACCACGTCGTCGCCGTCATCGGCGACTCCAGCCTCGCGGGCGGGATGGCGATGGAGGCCGTCAACCAGGCCGGCCACCTCAAGACGCGCCTCATCGTCCTGCTCAACGACAACGAGATGTCGATTGCGCCCGCCGTCGGCGCGCTCACGGGTTACCTGAACCGCATCCGCGGGGCCCAGGGGTACCACCGCTTCAAGGACGAGGTGGGCGACCTGCTGCACGACATCCCCTCTTTCGGCGAGCGGCTCTACAACGCGGCCAAGACCGTCAAGGACGCCATCGCGGCGGCCGTGCTGCCCGGCGCGCTCGTCAACGAGCTGGGCTTCAAGTACATCGGCTACGTCGACGGCCACAACCCGCGCGCCCTCGTCCGCGCGCTCGAAGAGGCGAAGCAGGTCAGGGACTCGCCCGTCATCGTCCACGCGCTGACGCAGAAGGGGAAGGGCTACCCGGCGCGCGAGAAGAACTACTACGCGTGGCACGCCACCGGCCCCTTCGACCTCAAGACGGGCGCGGCCGCCAAGTCCGCGCCCTCTTCCGCGCCGGGCTACACGGCCGTTTTGGGTCAGACGATGTGCGAGCTGATGGAGCGCGACCCGAAGGTCATCGCGCTCACCGCCGCGATGCCCGACGGGACGGGGATCGACAAGGTGCTGGAGAAGTTCCCCGGCCGCGCCTACGACGTCGGCATCGCCGAGCAGCACTGCATCACCTTCGCCGCCGGGATGTCGACCGAGGGGCTCAAACCCATCTGCGCCATCTACTCGACCTTCCTCCAGCGCGCCTTCGACCAGATAGTCCACGACGTCTGTTTGCAGAACCTCAACGTCAAGTTCTGCATGGACCGCGCGGGCATCGTCGGCGGCGACGGGCCCACGCACCACGGCCTCCTCGACATCGCCTACCTGCGCGGCGTGCCGCACATGGTGGCGATGGCCCCGAAGGACGAGGGCGAGATGCGCGACATGCTCTACACGATGGCGGCGCACGAGGGCCCGGCCGCGATGCGCTACCCGCGCGGCAACGGCGTCGGCGCGGACCTCAAGCGCGAGCCGCGCCTGCTTGAGATTGGCAAGGCCGAGATACTGCGCGACGGCGGCGAGGTGGCCGTCGTCGCCTACGGCTCGATGGTTCACCCGGCCGTCAAGGCCGCCGAGCAGTTGGCGAAGGACGGCATCGAGGCGACGGTCGTCAACGCGCGCTTCGTCAAGCCGCTCGACGCCGAACTCCTGCTGGCGCTGGCGCGCACGAAGCGGCTGATCGTGACCGTGGAGGAGGCTTACCTGGCGGGCGGCTTCGGCTCGGCCGTCGCCGAGCTGCTGGAGGAGAACGGGCTCCTCGACGCCGTGCGCGTCGTCCGCATGGGCGTGCCCGACCGCATCATCACCCACGGCGACCCGAAGCTCCTGCTGGCGAAGTACGGCCTCGACGCCGACGGCATCTACACGCGCGTCCGCGAAGCTTGGGAGGTGCTCGAAGAGCGCCGCTCCGGCGCGCGCGGGGTGCAGGCCAAGGGCTGAAGAGTAAGGCAAAAGTAAAAAGGCAAAAGGCAGAAGTTAAGAGGTAAGGGCAGCGCGCTCTTAATCGCCGGGGGATGAAAAACGCGCTGCCCTTCGACTTCCACCTTCGCCTTTTTACTCTTTACTTTCCCGGTTGTACTTCTTGATGGCGTCCTGGTACTTCTGCGCGATGAGCAGGGTACGCGAGACGTCCTGGTCTTCTAGGTGCGGGTAGCGCTGGTACGTCCTGGCGATGGCCGCGGTCAGGAGGCTCTCGGCCTCGCGGAAGCGTTTGGCCTCGACCTCGGCGGCCATGTCGCGGATGGCCTGCGCGAGCAGCGCGATGGTGAAGTTCTTGCCCACCTCCGTGTCGCGCAGCATGTCCCCGGCCGCCGCCCCCCCGAAGGCGAGCGACGCCTCCTCGGTCTTGACGACCGGCCTCTTCTGTTCGACGTCCTGGTAGCTGAAGCGCACGCGGACGGGCAGCCGCGCGGAGTCCGCGCCGCGGCGCGTGACCTTGAAGCGCAGCAGCACGACCTGCGTCAGCCCCTGGTTCATGTTGTCGAGCTTGAGCGAGACGCCGCCCTCGCGCCGCCGCGGCTCGTAGCCGTAGACCTGCGCGAGTTCGAGGCCGGGGCCGTACTCGACCTCAAGGTTCGGCTCGCTCGCGACGGGCGAGACGAGGCTCTGCACCTCCTTGAGGAAGACCTTGTCGATGTCCTGCGCGTCGGCGACGAAGTGGAAGAGGCCGCGCCCGCTCTTGGCGAGCTGCCGCAGGAGGTCTTTGTTGAGGTCGAGCCCGACGCCGATGGTCGAGAGGTCGACGCCGCGGTCGTTGAAGGAGAGCGAGTCGCGCGCGATCTGCGACGGGTCGGTCACGCCCCGGTTGGCGATGCCGTCGGTGAGGAGGACGACGCGGTTCGTGGCCCCGCGCCTGAAGCTCCTGAGCGCCTCCTGGTAGCCGAGCATCAGGCCGGCGTGGATGTTGGTGGAGCTGCCGGTCTCGAGCCCGCGGATGAGCCGCCTGATCTCCTCGCGGTCGCCGACGGCGCGCGCCGGCATCAGCACCTGCGCCTCCGAGTCGAAGACGACGAGCGAGAGCGTGTCGGTCTCGCGGAGCTGCGAGACGAGCGTGAGCAGCGCCTCCTTGACGCGCGAGAGCTTGTCGGCGTCGGCCATCGAGCCGCTCTTGTCGATGACGAGCGCGAGGTTGATGGGCGGCAGTTGATTGCGGTCGCCCGCGAGCGCGGTGCTGAAGCCGACCTGCAAGACCGCCTCGCGCCCCTCGCCCGCAACGCGGTCGTTGCCCCAGCGCACGTCGAGCAGCACGGCCTCGCCCGCCTTGGGCCGCCCTATCTGGTGGCGGTGGTAGTTGACGAACTCCTCCACGGCGACCGAGCGCGATTCGGGGATGAGCCCCATCTCGGAGAGGTAGCGCGTGCGCGCGGCGGCCGCCGTCGACGCCCCCTCCTGCGCGTGCGCGGCCGCGGCCGCGGCCAGAAGGATGAGCGAGAGTGAAATTAGATTGCCGAGGCCGAGGCGCGGGGCCCGGCGGGGTGGTGTTGGCATACGTCCTCCGAAGGTTTGGCCCGGTCGTTCGCCCGGGGAGATAGAGCCTGGCGGCCCGCCGCCCGCGAGGAAATCTTTTTGTCGTGCCGCCGGGCTCAGAGATGTAAGTTTTGACGGCGGGGATGCCTGTCAACTTTCAGCGCCCGGCCCGCACGCGCGAGGCGAGCCGAAATCATCACCCTTCCGGAAAGCCTTCGTGCTTCGGCAGAGTCTCGATGAGGTGGTCGGCGGCGAGCCAGAGGCTCCAGGCGTGGTGGTAGAAGGCGACGGGGAAGAGCAGCGCGACGGCGAAGAGCATCGTGAGCAGAGCCGCGCCGCCGCCGCCCGCCGACGCGAGCAGCCAGAGCCCGGCCGTCGCCATCACCGCGGCCTCGGTCGTCACCACGTTAATCATGATCGCGCCGACGAAGAATCCCTCCTCGCGCTGGAAGAGCGCGCCGCAGGCGGGGCAGTGGTGCCGGACGCGGAACGGCGACCCGAAGACCGGGGCGCGGCCGCAGACCGGGCAGCGCAGCCTCGCGCCCCTTAACAGCACCCCGGTTATCGAGCGGCCTTCCTGACTCACCTGAACCCCCCGGCCGGGCGCGCCCGCGCGCCGCCCACTCGTGCCTTATAATACGCCACGCCTTTTTTGTCATAAAATCGTAACCACCGCGCGCGGCACGTCGGGTTATATTCGGCCTGAAGTTTTCATCCGCATCACGTGTCGGCGTTCGCGCGGCGACGCGCCGCGACGGACGGAGGAACTGCCGGGCATGCGTGGGGTTATGGACTGGCGAACCGTGAGGAACGTGATGGTCGGCGTGGCGTTCGGGGTCACGGTCGGCATCGGCGGCTTCACCTTCATCTACGCGCGCGGCTACTCGTACCCGTCTCCGAGCGCAACCCCTCGCTCTCGCCCGCGCTGAGCCACACCAAGATCGGCTCCTGGACGCGCCTCAGCCGCGTCGTCCTCTACCGCCTCCTCCCCGGGGCCGCCTACGGGCGGAAGACGTTGAAGGGGGAGTGACGGACGTCGTCTGACGTGCGGCGGTTCAAAAACCTCCGAAGCGGATTAAGTTAACGGCTGCGGGCGGGGGG
>DASVSK010000398.1:0-1643 GCA_036388135.1 Pyrinomonadaceae bacterium
CGCGCGGTCGAAGTCCCGGCGCGCGTGGGCGCGAAGGCGCGCGTGAAGATTCGCGTCGCGGTGAGGAACGCGGGCGGCGCGGTCTGGCTCGCGCGCGAGCGCGGCCTCTCGCCGTTCCAGTTGAGCGCCGCCAACCACTGGCTCGACGCGGGGGGGCGCGCCGTCACCAACGACGACGGCCGCGGCGCGCTCCCGCGCGACCTGCGCCCCGGCGAGGAGGCGTTAATCACCTTCGACGTCAACGCGCCCCGCCGCCCCGGCGACTACCTCCTCGAAGTGGACATGCTCCAGGAGGGCGTCTCCTGGTTCGCCCTCAAGGGCTCGAAGACGCTGAGAGTGCCGGTGAAAGTAGAGTAGACAGTAGGCAGTAGTCAGTAGTCAGTAGAAAACCCTTCGTCAGACGGGCCGCCAGCATTAAAGTCGCGACGGCCATCAAGCGGAGCCTACTGACTACTGACTACTGACTACTGTCTACTGTCTACTTCTCTCCAGCGCCTCCGCGTAGACGTCGAGGGTGGCGCGGGCGGTGCGCTCCCAGGAGAAGTGCGCGGCGCGGGCGAGGCCGGCTTCGGAGAGGGCGCGGCGCGCGGGTTCGTGGTCGAGGAGTTCGAGGAGCGTGCGCGCGAGCGCGGAGGCGTCGCGCGGGTCGAAGAGGCGCGCGCCCCCGGCCGTGACCTCTTCGACGGCGGGCGTGCGCCCGGCCACGACGGGCGCGCCGCAGCCCATCGCTTCGAGCGGCGGGAGGCCGAAGCCCTCGTAGACGGAGGGGTAGACGAAGACGCGGCACGCGGAGTAGAGGGCGCGCAGGTGCTCGTCGGAGACGTAGCCGGTGAGCACGACGCGGCCCCGCGCGGGCGACTTCTCCAGCGCCTCGAACAGCGGCCCCGTCAGCCACCCGCGCCCGCCCGCCAACACCAGGCGGAGCGGAGCGGCGGGGCGCTCGCGCAACACCTCCTCGAACGCGCGGAGGAGCGCCGCGAGATTCTTGCGCGGCTCGATGGTGCCCACGGCGAGCAGGAACTCGCCGCCGACGCCCAGCCCGCGCAGCTCGGCCTCGGCCTCGCGCGCGCCGAGCGGCTTGAAGCAGGCGCGAGCCGCCTCGTGGACGGCGAAGACCTTCGCGGGCGGGACGCCGAGGTGGCCGCAGACCTCGCGCCGCACGGCCTCGGTCGGCGTGATGACGGCCCCGGCGGCTCGCGCCATCAGCGGCAGGCGGCGGCGCGCGCGGCGGACGCTGTGGCGCTCGTGCGTCTCCGGGTGGACGAACTGCGAGAGGTCGTGGACGGTGACGACGCGCGCCGCCCCGCCCCACAGCGGCACGTCGTAGTTCGTCCCGTGGAAGAGCCGCAGGCCCCTCCGCCCCGCGTAGCGCGGCAGCCCCGCGGACCACCACCGTCGGCCGAGCGCGCCCACGCGCACGCGCGCCTCCCGCAGGTTGGGCGGCAGGTCCTCGCTCGCTTCCAGGTCGAGGGGCGCGTAGGACGAAGGGTAGGCCAGCTCGAACTCGTCTCCGGGCGCGGCCAGCGCCAGCGCCCTCGCCAGCTCGAACGTGTAGTGGCCGACGCCCGCGCGCGGCTGTGTGAGCGGGATGGCGTCGAGACCGAAGAGCATAAAAGAAGTAGTCAGTAGTCAGTAGTCAGTAG
>DASVSK010000399.1:0-3388 GCA_036388135.1 Pyrinomonadaceae bacterium
CGCGGCGCACGACCCGCACGCCTTCCACCCTCTCGCCCACGTCGCTGCGCCCGTCCGCGCGCAGCGCCCGCGCCAGTTGCGCCGCCGGTATCACGTCCGTCCAGCGCTCGGCCGCGCCCGCGCAGGCGTCGTCGCGCACGCCGCGCAGGTGCCCGGGCGCGGGCGACGCGCCCCACAGCTTTGCGACGTCGGCCGTCGCGCCGCCGCACGAGGCGCTGAAGTAGCTCTCGGCGACTTTGCCCCCGGGGTCGCGCAGGACTTCGCCCGCCGTCTCGCGCACGGCGCGGCGCGCCAGCTCGTAGAAGTCGGGCCGCGCCGACTCGTCTCGCACGGGCGCGAAGCGCTGGCAGTGCGTCGTGTCGCAGAGGTCGAAGCGGTCGCGCGCGTGGCGGCGCGGATTCCCGACGGCGTAGGTGCGCGCGGCGACGGCCAGGGCCTTGAGCGCCTCGGCTTCAGTCTCGACGCTGCCCTCCGCCGCGAGCACGCCGAAGACGTAGTCTTCGAGCGGGAGCGTGACGGTCGCATCCTCGCGCGTCAGGCGAACGCGCACCGCGCGCCCCTCGCCGCCCGCATTCGGGCTTGAGAGCGCCGCCCCCTGTGCGTCGTCCCCCGGGGAGTTTTCGCCGGGCTGTCCCGCGGGCTGGGAGTTTCCCGCGCGGCCGAGCGTGCGCGCGTAAGCCTCGAAGACGGGGCGCGCGACCGCCGCCGCCTCCGAGCCGCGCGAGCGCTTGAGGAAGACGACGACCGCGAGCGCGACGCTCTCGGCCGGGACGTCGGCGACGCCGCGAGTCGGAAAGTCTCCGCCGACGGCGGAGTCACCTCCCGCGGCTCCGCCGGACTCGACCCCGCCCGCGGCGAAGCCGACGAACCAGCCCTGCGCGCGCCAGCCGACCTGCGGCGTCGCGGTGCCGGTCTTGCCGAAGACGTAGACGGGCAGCGTCGAGAGCCCCGCGTTCGACGCCGTGCCGTAGGCAACCGCGCCGCGCATCCCCGCGAGCAGTAGAGCGCGCTGGCCGTCCGACACCTCGGCCCGCGCGCGCACGGTCGGTGTAAAGCCCTCGGCGCGCCCCGGCCGCGGCGCGAGCAGCAGGCCGCCGTTGAAGAGCGCCGCGTAGGCGGAGGCGAGCTGCGCGGGCGTGACCCTCAACTGCTCGCTCTCGCCGAGCATCTCGGCCACGCCCGCCGGGTCGCGCGGGAGGAGCCCGGGAGCCTCCCGCTCGCCGCCGCCGCCGGTCGGCGCTCCGAAGCCGAAGTCTTGAAGCGTCCGCTCGTAGGCGGCGGCGTCGAGCGCGCGCGCGGTGCGCGCGAAGTAGTAGTTGCAGGAGTTGGCGAGCGCCTGCGCGGGGCCGAAGGCCGAGCGGTAGCGCGGGTGCGAGCAGTCTATCTCGAAGTCTTCGTGGCGGTAGTGGCCGCGGCAGTTGATGCGTTCGCCCTCGGCGAGCGAGCCCGCGCGCAGCGCCGCGAGCATCGTGAACGGCTTGACGGCCGAGCCCGGCGGCGTCGCCTCCTCGAAGGCCGCGCGCCCGCCCGCGAGCGCGCGCACGCGCCCCGTCCGCGCGTCCATCACGACGACCGCGCCGTCGCGCCCGCCGAGCGCCGCGCGCGCCGCGCGGAGCAAGACCTCGTCCGCCTCGCCCGCGCCCATCGGCGCGGCGGTCGTCGCCGCCTCCCGCCGCGCGAAGGGCGCGCCCGGCAGCAGCCCGAGCAGGAAGGCGAAGGGCAGAAGGCAGAAGGCGAAAGGCAGAAGGCGGAGGGCGAAGGGAGAGGACAGCGAGAAGCCCCGCGCCCGCGGCGCGTCCCCACTTTCGCCCTTCGCCCCCGGCCCTTCGCCTCTCGTCTTACTCATTCCGGCTCTTCGATGACCTTGACGTCCGAGCGGTAGCGGCGGTAGTCGCTGAAGCGGAGCGTGGCGCGCAGGCGCGGGTGCTTTGCGCCCTCCATGACGTAGAGCCACTCGGCCGCGTCGGGGACGAGCAACGTCTGCTCCGGGTCTTTGAACGCCTGGCGGCGGAAGGTCACGGCGTAGTCCTGCCTGGTGTACCTGATGTGTCGCGACGGGCCGAACGCGCCGAAGGCGCGCGGGCTGTCGAACTCGAACGGTGCGACGAGGTGCTGCTCGTAACGGAGCACGTCGAAGTTCTCCGCGTCCACCCAGACGAGCGAGTAGACGGGCGCGAGGGCGCGGAAGCTCATCCCCGCCCCCAGCAGGCGGCGACTCCACTCGGCCGTCGGCGGCGGCTGGCCCGGGCGCAAAGCGCGTATGCGGTAGGCGGCGCGCCCGCCGACCCGCTCCTCGCCTTCGAGCGTGAACTCGTAGAGCTTCCGGAACTTCGGCAGCAGGAGGCCGAGCGACTGGATGTTGTAGCCGTAAAAGGGCACGCGGCCGCCCCGCTTCGCGGGCTTGCCGTCAACGGACTTCAGCCGCCGTAGGCTCCGCGGGTAGAAGTCTTCCCCCTCGGCCGAAAGCTCTTCGCGCAGGACGACCGTCTCGAAGACGTACTCCTTCGACCTCTTCGGCGTCATGTCCTCGCGCAGCTCCTCGTCCCGGAGCGTCTCGTTGAAGGTGATGTTGAAGAGCCCCGCCTGGTACTTCGCCACCGCCTCGCCCGCGCGCTCAAGGATGCGCGCCAGCCTCTCGTCGCCCGCGCCTTCGGCGGCGGGAGCCGCCTCCTGCGCGCGCGCCCCCGCGGCCGCGCCCAGCGCGAGCGCGAGCCCGAGCGCCGCGACCTTCATCCTGCTTTTGTGATTCATAAAACAGAAGTGATGGGTGATGAGTGACAAGAAATAACAGAAGCCTCCCGGCTGTTCTTATCACTCATCACTTACCACCCATCACTCGTCACGCCTGCAACTGCGGCGCGGCGGTGACGGACTCCGGCGGCGGGGCGACCGTGGGCTCGGCCGCGGCGGGGGCTTCCGTAAGCGGCGGCGTGAGGCGCGCGAGCGCGCCGAGCGTGATGACCCAGCCGCAGAGCGTGAGGGCGAATGCGAGCGCGAGCCGCAGGCTGAGGAGCAGCAGCTCCGCCCAGCCGTTCGAGACGGCGGTGCGCGTGTAGATGACGAAGTACGGCGTCAGCCCGAAGACGAAGAGCCCCAGGGCGTAGACGAGCACCGAACGCGGCGCGAAAGCGCGACCGACGACGCGGTGAAGCGCCTTCAGCGTCGCCCCGAGCCCGTCGCGCGCCGCCGACAGCCACAGGTGCGCGGCCGCGAGCGGGAGCGCGAAGCCCAACAGCAGAAGCCACAGCGACGAGACCAGGGCCTCCTGCCAGTGGAGCGGCGCGGGCCTCGGCCCGGCGGCCGACACCGACGCCGTGTAGGCTTGCGGCAACTCCTCGACCTTCGGCAGCCACCCCTGAAGCTGCCCCAGCAGGTAGACGAACAGCGC
>DASVSK010000400.1:0-2603 GCA_036388135.1 Pyrinomonadaceae bacterium
CGGCGTCGGTGTCGCCTGCGTGCGCGTCGGCGTCGGCGTCGGCGTCGCCCTTGCCGCGGGGGTCTGAGGGGTGACGCGGCGCTCCCGCTGCGACTCCTGCGCGCCGGGCGCGCGGAGCGGGGCGGCACACAGAAGGAGCGCGGCCAGCAGGAACGCCGAGACGAAGGGCGAAGTCGGCCGCGCGTGCGGGCTGTTCTTTTTTAAAGGCATAGGCGGCGGAAGTCTGTTCGGTGTCTCTTCGGAAGTGATGCTTTTAAATTCGTCGCGGCGGCGGGCGGCGAAGCCCTACGGGTTGATCTGCACGGGCGTGCCCGCGGGGAGCGCGGCGAACAGCTCCTCTATCTCGGGGTTCTCCAGCGCGACGCAGCCGAAAGTCCAGTCGCCGGACGCGCCGCCGCCGTGGATGAAGATTTCGCCGCCGAGCGCGGTGTTCCACGCCGGGCAGCGCCCGGCCCTGACCGCGCGGACGATTGACGCGGCCGCGGCCTTCGTAATCAGCCCGTCGCGCAGGCCGCGCGCGGCGTCCTCCTCGTTCGGGTAGCTCAGGCCGAGCGAGAGGTGAAACTTGCTCCGCCCGTTCTTCATGCAGACGTAGAACTCGCCCTCCGGCGTCCGGCCGTCGCCCTGCTTCACCTTGTCGCCCGCGGGCTCGAACCCGAGCGCGACGCGGCGCACCCTCACCAGTTCCCCGCCCGCGTAGAGCCTCAGTCGGCGCGCGCCCTTCTCGACCACGGCGCGCGGGCGCGCGAGCGGGAGCTTGAGCGGACGCCGGTTCAACTCCTCCTCTTCCGCCGTCAGCGGCGCGACGCCGCCGGGCGTCGACGCCGACGCGTGCGGGGGCGTTTCGGCGCGCGCGACCCTGACGGCGCGCGCCACGCAAACCGCGGCCAGCGCGACGCCCGCGCACGCGAGGAGTGTAAAGACCATCCGGCCGTTCTTCATCTGCGTGCCGCCTCCGTCGTCGGCGTCTGCTGTGATGCCCGCCAAGGCGTTCGGGGTTTTCAAATCCGCGCGTCGGGCGGGAACGAGGCGAGCAGCTCTTCGGCCGTGGCGGTCGCCGTGCCGACCTTGCCGACGACGACGCCCGCGGCGTGGTTGGCGAGCATCGCCGCCTCCGTGAGCGACGCGCCCGCCGCGAGCGAGGCCGCCAGCGTCGCGATGACGGTGTCGCCCGCGCCCGTCACGTCGTAGACCTCGCGGGCGGCGGTCGGCACGTAGACGGCCTCGCCGCCCTCCTCCAGAAGCATCATGCCGCGCTCGCCCCGCGTGATGAGCACCGAGCGGCAGCCCAGCCGCTCGCGTATACGTCGCGCGGCTTGCGCGACGCCCTCGTCCGTGTCGTCCTCCGAGTTCGTCACGCGCAGCGCCTCGTGGTGGTTCGGCGTGACGAGCGTGGCCGGGCGGTACGACCCGAAGTTGCGAAGCTTCGGGTCGACGAGCACGGGCACGCCCGCCGCCTCGGCCGCCGGCAGAATCTCGGCGAGTATGCCCGGCGTGACCGCGCCCTTGTCGTAGTCCGAGACGACGAGCGCGTCCGCCCCCTTCAAAAGCCTGCGGAGCGCCGCGACGATTCTCTCCTCCGTCGGCCCGTCCACGGGCGAGCGCCGCTCGCGGTCGGCGCGCACCACCAACTGGTTGTGCGCGACGATGCGCGTCTTGAGCGTGGTCGGGCGGCTGACGTCCGTAATCAGGTTCTCTTCGGGGCCGTCGGCGAGCGCGTCGCGCAGCTCCGAGCGCACGCGCTCGCCCGCGCGGTCTGCGCCGACGACGCCGACGACCGCGGCGCGCACGCCGAGCGCGCGCAGGTTCGCCAGGACGTTGGCCGCGCCGCCGAGGTGGACGCTCTCCCGACTGATGTCGACGACGGGGACGGGTGCCTCGGGCGAGATGCGCGTGACGTCGCCCCAGACGAACTCGTCGAGCATCACGTCGCCGAAGACGACGACCGTGCGCGCGCCCATCCGCGCGACGATGTCGGCCGCGCGTCGTGTCGCCAGGTGGTTCAGGGGAAGCATCATGCGAAGCAGCGGGAGCCCGGCGAGTTTAGCAAAAAGCGCGTGGTTGTTGAATCGAACTGTCGGCCGACGCCGCCGGCGACGAGCAAGCCGGGGACTGCGCCGCCCCGCCGCCGTCGGGGTGCCGTTGGCGAGCACGCCGGCTCGCGTCTCCATCGCGCGCGTGTGCGTGTGTTTCTCGCCCCGGGGCTGGGAGGGTCAGGAAGAGTTTAAGGCCGGGCGGCCCCGGCGGCGGCGAGCACCCTGTCGACGGCCTCGACGACACGCGCGGCGGGGACGCGGCGGATACACTCGGGCGCGCCGAACTCGGCGCAGGTGTAGCCGGCGCACGGCGCGCACGCCATCTCCTCGCGCACGACCTCGGCCGCCCCGCGCGTCCAGGGACGCCAGTGCGCGACGTTAGACGAGCCGAAGACGACGACCTGCGGCGCGCCCGCCGCGGCGGCGACGTGCGCCACGCCGCTGTCGTTGCCGACGAACAGCGAGGCGCGCGCGGCGAGCGCCGTCAACTCGGGGAGACTGAGGTCGGTGAAGCCCGCGAGCGGCGCGTTCGAGTGGGCGCGCACCCCGTCAATCACCTTCGACTCT
>DASVSK010000401.1:0-6609 GCA_036388135.1 Pyrinomonadaceae bacterium
GCGAGTGGGTCGCGGCGACCAACTCGCGCGACGTGGGGCGGCAGATGAGCTACTACGCGCCGAGGGTCGAAGCCTTCTACCTCTCGCGCAACGCGCCGCGCGAGGCCGTGCGCGCCGAGAAGGCGCGCCTGTTCGCGCGCGCCGCCTCGGTCAACGTCGAGGCCGCGCCGCCCGAGATACGCATGAGCGGCGACGGGCGCACCGCCGTCATGCGCTTCCGCAAGCGCTACCGCATCGAGGGCGGCGAGGGGAGCCGCAGCGGCGAAGTCCTGCAAGAGCTGCGCTGGCGGCGCACCGACGGCGGCTGGAAGATAGTCGGCGAGCGCGACCTGCGCGTGCTCCAGTAGCCCGCCCGGTGCGCGAAAAATTTTTGCCGCGGAGACACGGAGGCACAGAGATTTCATTTTTAAATCTCTGTGCCTCCGTGTCTCCGCGGCGAATTTCGTTTAAGCGTCGGCGTCGGCGTCGGCGGCTATCTCTTTGAAGCGGCGCGCGTCTTCGCGCATGTGGACGTTGTTGAAGAAGACGTAGGAGGCCGCGCCGCGCGGGAGCATCGAGTGAAGCTCCTCCAGCTCGCCGTCCTCGTACTTGTAGCGCCAGCCCTTCCGGCCGTGCAGGCGGAAGTAGCAGCGGCCGGGCGTGAGCGTCCGCTCCGAGAAGGGGTCGACGGCGTGCCACAGCCCCAGCTCCTCACACAGCTCCCGAATCAGCTCGCGCGGCCACCCGCCGCGCGGCTCCCAGCAGAAGGTCAGCCCCCCGCGCTCCGCGCCCCGGAAGAAGCGCCGCATGTTCCCGACGTTCTCGGCCGTCGGCTTGAAGCTGGCGGGGCACTGGAAGAGCAGTGAGCGAGCGCCGAGCGCCGCGGCGCACTCGCGCGTCAGCGCCCAGGCCTCCTCCACTATCCCGCTCGGGCGGAAGAAGCCCGCGCCCTCCTTCTCCTCTTCGGTGAGCTGTCGCTTGAGCCGCCTGTAGGTCGGGCTCGAAGCCTGGTGCGTGACGAGCTGCCAGGCTTTGAGCGTGAACTCGAAGTCGGCGGGCGCTTCCTCGCGCCAGCGCCGCAGCGTCGAGACCTGGGGCGGATGGTAGAAGGTGTGCTGCACCTCGACCGAGTCGAGCGACTCGTAATAAGTCTCGCGCGACGAGCGGAAACCGCAGCAGCCGACCCTGACCGTCCCCTTGCCCGAAGTCATAAGTTAACCGGATTGAGCCGCCCCGTGTGAATCGCGCCCGCCGCGCTCACGCGCCCGGGCCTTCGTCCGCGGACGGGCCGTAGATGGAGGGCAGCGGCACGTCGAGCAGCCGCAGGTAGACCGAGAGCTGGCCGCGGTGGTGTACGACGTGGTTGAGACCGACGAAGCGGACGACGGCCGCGCGCGGCATCTCGAAGAGGACGTGGTCGCCGTTCCGGAGCCTCCATTTCTCGCCCATCCGCTCGTCCGGCTGTCCCTTGAGAAGCTCGGCGACGGCGTCGATGTTCCGGTCGAACTTTTCGAGCAGCTCGGCGGTGGTGGTCGGGTTAAACGGCTTGAAGTCGCCGGCGGCGAAGTCGAGCTCCTCCCGAGTCAGAGCGGGAACTATCAGCTCGGGCAGCTCCGCGACGTGCGCGGCCAGTCGGCCCAGCGTCATTGACTTCTCGTGCGGCTTCCACCCGAAAGACGCCTCCGGCACGCGCTCCAGCACCCGCCTCGTCGTCTTCGCCTCCTGCCGCAGCTCCGCCGCCAGCGTCTCGCATAAGCTCATATGATTCTCCTCCCGCGATTCGGGGAATTGGGAAAGCGGGGCCAATCTACGCCGCCCCGCACGCCTTTTCAAGGCTCGCCGCGAGGCGCGGGACGTCCGCGCAAAAAAGCCGGGGCGGTCTTCCGGCAACCTGCCGCTTGCGTTAGAGTAGTCCCATCCCACTTTCGGAAAGGAATGCTTTGAGAGAGATGCACGAAGAACTTGTCGGACTGTTGCCGGAGGAGGTGTCGCGGCGCGGCTTCATCGTCAGCTCGCTGGCGGCCGGGTTCGCGCTGGCCGCGCAGCCGGTGGCGGCGCAGACCGTGGTCACGACCGACACGCGGGGGCTCGAAGCGGGCGAGGTCAAAATCCCCGTGCGCGGCGGCGAGATGCCCGCCTACCGCGCGATGCCGTCGAAGGGAAAGAACTTCCCCGTGGCGCTCGTCGTGCAGGAGATTTTCGGCGTCCACGAACACATCAAGGACGTCTGCCGCCGCTTCGCGAGGCTCGGCTACCTGGCCGTCGCGCCGTCGCTCTACGCGCGGCAGGGCGACACGACGCAGCTCAAGATGGACGAGGTGATGAAGGTCGTCGCGCGCGTCCCGGACGAGCAGGTGATGGCCGACCTCGACTCGACGGTCGCCTACGCACGCGCGACGGGCAGGTCGGACGGCAAGCGAGTCGGCGTCACGGGCTTCTGCTGGGGCGGGCGCATCGTGTGGCTCTACTCGGCGCACAGCAAGGAGCTGGACGCGGGCGTCGCCTGGTACGGCCGCCTTGTCGCCGCCCCCAACGCCCCGCCGAACCCCCTGACGCCGCGCCAGCCCGTCGACGTCGCCGGGGAGCTGAACGCGCCCGTACTCGGGCTCTACGGCGGCAAGGACACGGGCATCCCCGTCGAGACGGTGGAGCGGATGCGCGAGGCGCTGAAGAAGTCGAAGGCGAAGGCCGCGGCGCGCTCCGAGATAATCGTCTACCCGGAGGCCGGCCACGGCTTCCACGCCGACTACCGCCCCTCCTACAACAAGGAGGCCGCCGCCGACGGCTGGCAGCGCCTCCAAGCGTGGTTCAAGAAATACGGCGCGGCGTGAGGGAACAGTGGACAGTAGGCAGTAGACAGTAGACAGTAGTCAGTAGACAGTAGCGCTCCGCGCTACGGCCGTTGACTCTGAAACCCTGACGACTCGCCGCGGAGCTTTTCTACTGACTACTGACTACTGTCTACTGCCTACTGACTACTGTCTACTTAAAAAAAAGGGCGGCCCGGCCTTCCGACCGCGCCGCCCGACTGGCGGGACGTCCCGTTCTCCCCGTGACGGAAAACGCCCCGTCAGATGCTTTGAAAACCCTTTGCTCTTCGGCGGCCGGGTTCCGGGCCCGCCGACGCCGGCGGCGTGCTTGACGGCCGCGCCGGCTTACGTACGAACAGTGTGGGCGGCGTGCGGAAAAATACGCCCCGCCGAAAAAAAAATCTTCCGGTAAATTTAGAGGGGCGGACGCTTTGACACGCGTCCGCCCCTCTCGCCGTCGGCACCCTTCCGGAAGCCTACTGGCGGAAGCGCTGCCGGTACTCGTCGGAGACGAGGAAGGAGCGCACCATCTCCGCGCGGTGGAAGTCGCCGCCGTTCTCTTCGAGCTTCTGGAGCCAGTGGTTGTAGCCCGCGAAGTCGCGGTTGCGCTCGGGCGCGTCGTTCGGGTTGCGGCGCAGGTAGCCGAAGTATTGCATCAGCACGAACGCCTTCCTTAACTCCCGGCCGACGACTGCGGGGCTGTCGGCCACCTTCCTGAGCACGGAGGCGCGGAGCGCGTGCGAGTCGGGGGCGGCCGAAAGCTCGGCGACGAGCGCCGCGCGCTCGGCCGCGTGCGGCGTGACGCCGACGTTCTCGAAGAGCTTGTCGACAACCCTCTCCGCGCTCGTCCCGGCGGGGAAGGCCGCCGCGAAGTTGCGGCCGCCCGCCGCGCCCGCGCGCGTGACGAAGTCGAGCACGAAGGCGTCGCGCTGGCCGGCGAGCTTCCGCTCCCAGTCCGGCGAGTTGACGACGACGCCCTCGCCTATCTGCTGCGTGTCGGGCATGAAGTCCTCGTAGCGCACGGGGACGGGCGCGCCGGGCAGGTCGCCGAAGGCCGCCTTGTGCAGCCGGTAGACGAAGTAGCCCGTCTCGCGGAACTCGATGGAGAGGAAGAAGGCCCCCGACGTGTTGACGCGGCGGTAGTCGGCGCACGCGGCGTCCGCGCCGCAGCGCGCGACCTCGTTCGACCAGTGGTCGAAGCCCGCCGCGTCGGGCGCGCGGTTGAAGAAGTCGAGGTAGTGCTGGCGGACGAAGTTGCGCGTGTCGTCGATGGGGTTGCCGCGGCCGACGACCAGCGGCGTGACGGCCGCCGCCGCGTCCAGGCGGTCGCGCACGGGCGGGTCTCTGTCGCCGAGGGCGCGCGTGTCGAAGCTCGTCTCGTTGATCTGCTCCTTGACCTGGTCGGCGGTCTTCTCGGGCGCGGCCGAGCGCACCAGCGCCGCCACGCCCGCGACGAGCGGCGCGGCCATCGAGGTGCCGGCCCAGACGCCCGTCCCGTTGCCGGGCACGCTGCTCGTGATGCCGACGCCGGGGGCCATCAGGTCGATGCGGTCGTCGCGCTGCGAGAACGCGGCCAGCCTGTCGTCGGGCTGGCTGGCGGCGACGGAGAGCTGGCCGTCGAAGTTCTCGGCCGCGGGGAACATCTCGGCCGTCGTGCCGCGGTTGCCGGCCGCCGCCACCACCACGACTTTCGGGTAGGTCGGCCGGGTCGGGTCCGGGGCCACGTCGCTGGCGCAAATCTCGCCGAGGATGTTGTCGAGCAGCCCCGACTCGTGGACGGTCGCCAGGCTGAGGTTGATGACGTCCGCGCCGTCGTCGGTCGAGGGGTCGCCGTCGGGGTCTACGGCGTAGCGCAGCGCCTCGGCCAGCACCCACATGTTGCCGACGCCCTGCGGGTCGAGCACGCGCAGCGGCATGATCTTGGCCTCGGGCGCGGCGAGCGCCACCAGCCCGGCGACGTGCGTCCCGTGGCCGTAAGGGCCGCAGGCGCGAGGGTCGGTCTGCGCCGAGCCCGGCGGGCAGGCGGGCAGCACCTCGCTCGGGTCGTCGTCGTCGTCCACGAAGTCGCGGCCGTGCATCAGCCGCCCGGCGAGCGCCGGGTGGCGGCGGTCGACGCCCGTGTCGAGCACGGCGACGATGGTGCCCGCGCCCTTCGTCGCCCTGTGCGCGTCCCTCAGACGAATCTTGTCCTGCCCCCACTGCGCGCGGTACTGCGTCTCGCCCCCGACGCTCCAGGAGTTGCCGACGCTCCACGAGTTGCCGACGCTCCAGGAGTTGCCGCTGCCCTCGGGCGCGCCCGAGGTGTAGTTGGCCTCGGCGAACTCGACGCGCGTCGGGTTCTCGGCGCGGATTCTGGCGGCGAGGGTCTTGGAGTCGGACGTGGTGCGCAGGAGGTAGATGGGGCGGCTGCCGAACTGCTCGACGAGTTGGAGGCCGTACTGCCGCGCGACGGACGAGACGTCGGCCCCGGGCAGGAGCTTGAGGTTGACCTCGTTGCGGACGTACGCCTCCTCGCCGTTGTCGACCGAGTCGGACGAGGCGCGTGAGACGCGAGCGCCGGGCAGACCCGCGAGGAGCAGGGTCGCCAGCATGGCGAGCAGGCCGAAGGCGCGAAAGAGGTTGCGGGGCATCTTAAAGAGAACTCCTTAAAATTCCTGACGGACGGTGAACCTTCGGGGATTTAGTGCGAGTCGGGGAACGCCGGACGAAGGGCCCCGGCGGGCGCTGGGAAGTCCAACGCTTTTGATGCCTCTCTCCCGCCAAACAGTGCCCACGCGCGGGCGAAAAATACACCGGAAATAAAAAAGGTAGACAGTAGACAGTAGACAGTAGTCAGTAGGAAACCCTTCTCAGCCCGCGGTCGGTTTGAAAATCGCCGCGCCCGCGAAGCGGAGCCTACTGACTACTGACTACTGACTACTGTCTACTGTTCTTACCATCGGCCGGTGAGGACGAAGGGCGACCAGAAGAAGGGGTGCGGGCGGTCGCGCATCTGCCGGAGCTGAGCCGCGCGCAGCGCCGCCGCGGGGCGCGAGCCCGCGCGCAGGTCCGTGTAGAAGTCTTTCATCAGCTCGGCCGTCGCCTCGTCGTCGACCGTCCAGAGGCTCAGCAGGAGGCTGGGCGCGCCCGCGTAGAAGAAGCCGCGGACGAGCCCGAGCAGCTCGTCGCCCGGCGCGACGGCGCTGACGCCCGTCTCGCAGGCCGAGAGCGTGACGAGCCCCGCGCCGACGTCGAGCGTGTAGGCGTCGCGCACGGTCAGCCAGCCGTCGCCCAGGCGGAGGGAGGAGAAGAGCGGGCTGTCGGGGCGGAACTGGCCGTGGCAGGCGAGGTGGAGCAGGTCGGCCTCGGGCGCGCGCTCGCGCAGGGCGGCGACGGTGGCGCGGCCGTCGAGCAGCGCCGTCGAGTCGGGGAAGAGCGGCGCGAGCGCCTCTATCTCGTCGCGCACGCGCGGCGTCCGCTCGTCGGCGACGCCCATCAAAAGCGCCCGCTCGAACGGCCGCGCGGGGCGCGCGAGGCAGTAGCCCAGCACCGACGCGCTCGGCGCGTAGGAGACCTCGCGCCGCTCGACGACGTACGTGTCGCCGTCGTCGAGCGCGTGGAACGGGACGTAGTGGAGCGCGCGGTGCGGGACGACGACGAGGCGGCGCTCGCCCAGCAGCCCCTCGACGCGGCGGAGCAGCAGGTCGTAGAGCGTGCGCAGGTGCCGGCGCGCGCGCCCTTCGAGCGAGCCCAGGTGCGAGCGCATCCGCGCCGAGCCGTAGCGCAACGAGCCGACCTGGAAGCGGAACTGCCCGAGGGCCTCCGCGACGGCGCGCTCGTC
>DASVSK010000402.1:0-3344 GCA_036388135.1 Pyrinomonadaceae bacterium
GCCGACCGCCTCGTTCGGGTTGCGCACCGAGGCGAGGTAGACCGTGCGCGGCCGCGTGTTCAGGTCGGCCAGAAGGTCGTAGCGCCGCCGCTGCGCGTGGAGCTTGGCCACGCGGCTCTCCGGGTCGTTCAGGTCGCCGAAGACTATCGCCTCGGTCGGGCAGGTCTGCTGGCAGGCGGTCTTGATGTCGCCGTCGCGCACCCGCTCGCCCTTCTTCTCGCGGTCGATCTTCGCGTGCTCGATGCGCTGGACGCAGTAGGTGCACTTCTCCATCACGCCGCGCGAGCGCACCGTCACCTCGGGGTTGCGCAGCATCTTCAGCGAGGGCGTGTCCCAGTCCTGGTAGAGCAGGAAGTTGAAGCGCCGCACCTTGTAGGGGCAGTTGTTCGAGCAGTACCGCGTGCCGACGCAGCGGTTGTAGACCATGTCGTTCAGCCCCTCGGAGCTGTGGACGGTCGCGTGGACGGGGCAGACCGGCTCGCAGGGCGCGTTCTCGCAGTGCATGCAGGGCACGGGCATGAAGTAGACGCCGTCGGGCGATTCGGCCGCGCCGCGGAAGTAGGAGTCGACCCTCAGCCAGTGCATCTCGCGCGAGCGCGCGACCTGCTCCTTGCCGACGACGGGGATGTTGTTCTCGGCCTGGCAGGCGATGACGCAGGCGTTGCAGCCGACGCACGTCGCCGTGTCGATGACCATCCCCCACTTGTAGCCGCGGTAGCCCGCCTCCTCGTTGGGCGCGTAGTTGTAGGGCGGGTACATCGTCTCGGAGTCGAGGGGCTTGCGGTTCTCGCCCGCGGGCTGCGGCGGCTCCTTCTTGTGCTCGCGCGCGGGGGCGAGCGTCGGGTCGTGCGACCACTCGGCGAAGGTGCCGTGGCGGACTATCTCGCGCCCCTCCATCCGGAAGTGTATCTGCGTGGAGGCGAGCGGGTAGGTCTCGCCCGTCAACTCGACGCCCAGTCCCTGCCCCGACCAGAGCGCGTCCGCCGTGCGCAGGGCGTAGGCGTCGAAGCCGCGGACGCTGCCCTCGTGCTTGTTGCCGCCGACGCGACCCGAGCGCCAGCGGCCGTAGCCGAGGTGGACGGTGACGACGTCGTCGGGCTGACCCGGCAGGATGAAGACGGGCGCGTTGACCGTCTTCCCGCGGAAGTTCAGGCGCAGCAGCTCGGCGTCGATCTCGCCGCCCTTGGCCGTCAGGCGGTTGACGCGGCGCGGGGCCTCGTCCACCAGCGCGCCGTCGGGCTCGGTGCCCACCCCGAGCTTCAAGGCGGTCGCGGGGCTGATGATGGCGGCGTTGTCCCAGGTCAGTTTGGTGAGCGGCTTGTGCAGCTCCTGCAACCAGCCGTTGTTGGCGAAGCGCCCGTCGTAGACGGTCGGGTCGGCGCGGAAGACTATCTCGTACTGACCCGCGCCCGACGGGGCCGGCGGCGGCGGGACGACGGCCGTCTCCTGCCGCGCCGCGACGTTGCCGCCCTCCGCCTGCGGGACGCCCACGGGGTCGGTGCCGGGTGCCGCGCCGCCCTGCGCCGCGTCCGCGCCGGTGGCCGCGACCCCGCCGCCGCGGGGGCGGCGCGCGGTGTTCGGCACGAAACCGTCGTTGAGCACCCTGCGCCAAGCGCGCTCGAACTCCGGGGTCGGCGTCGCCGACGCCGCGGGGGCCGCCGCGGCGTTCCCGCCGCCGGGAGCCGCGCCGGCCGGAGCCGCGCCGCCCGCGCGCGCCGGGGGCTGCGCCTGCGGGGCGCGTGCCGCCTGGTTGATGTCCTCGGCCATGTTCCCCGTCGCCTGCGCCTGCGGCGCGCCGGCCGCCCCGCCCCCTGTGCCCGCGGACCCGGCCGCGGCGGCGGCGCGCGTGGTCGCGTCGACGCTCGCCGGGCTGCCGTTCGACGCGACCGCGTTCCCCGGCGTCAACGACTGCGGCGCGCCGGTCGAGCCTCCGGGCGGCGGGAAGGCCACGCCCACGCTCTGCCCCGCGCCGGGCCCGGCCGCGGCGGCGGCCATGAGCGCGCCGCGCCCCTCGGTCATCCAGTACTGGCGGACGATGTCGTAGCCGCGGCGGTCGGGGTTGTCGGTGAAGGCGGCGAGCAGCTCGTAGGCGCTCTTGCCGTTGTAGAGCGGCGTGATGAGCGGCTGCTGGATGGTGACGGTGCCGTCGTAGGCGCGCGCGTCGCCCCACGTCTCAAGGTAGTGCGTCTCGGGGATGTGCCAGTGGCACAGCTCCGAGGTCTCGTCGTCGTACTGGCCGAGGTGGACGGCGAGCCGCACCTTCTTCATCCGCGCGGCGTCGAGCTTGAGGTCGGACGGCGTCGTGTAGACGGGGTTGCCGCCGACGATGACGAGGATGTCGACCGCGCCCGCGTCGATTTCGCCGACGAGCGTGCGCAGGTCGTTCAACTGGTCTGTCGGGTTCTCCTCGACCGGCTCCAGGTACGTGACGGTCTTGCCGACCGCGCCGAGCGCCGCGTTCATCGCGTGCGCGAGGGCGTGAATCTCCGGCGGCTGCTCGTCGCCCGCGATGACTCTGCACGCGCCGGCGTGCGCCTTGAGGTCTTCGGCGATCTTGCCGAGCCTGTCGTCGGCCGCGGCCGCGCCGCCCGCGAGCGCAGGGCCGGAAGCGCCGACGGCCGCGGCGAGGCCGCGCACGTAGTCCGCGAACTGGCTGGGCCTGAGCGCGACGCGGTTGTCGGCGAAGTAGCCCGTGTTCGACGGCGTCGTCTCGAAGGCGTAGAGGCGGCACTGCTCGCGCGCGTCGCCGTCGGTGACGCGGCGGCGCGAGGCGAAGTCGCGCGCGTAGCGCAGCGCGCCGGGGCCGCATTCGAGGAAGTTCGAGTCGAGCGAGACGACGCGGTCGGCCGCGGCGAAGTTGTAGACGGGCGTGGCGAAGCCGCCCGTGGCCTGCCGCACGCCGAGCCGCCCGTTGTTGCCGCCGGCCGCCTCCCACTGGTACCAGCGCGCGCCGGGGAAGCGCGCCAGCACCGCGCGCATCTGCGCGCCGAGCGTCGGCGACGTCACGGTCTCCGTCAGGAAGCGGAGCCCCGCGCCCTGCTTCCCGCGCTGGCCTTCGAGCGCGGTCGCCATCTCGCCGAGGAAGGCCGTGTAGGTGCGCACCTCGCCGCGGTTGATGATGGTCTCGGAGCGGTCGGGGTCGTAGAGGTTGAGGATGGAGGCCTGCGCGAAGACGTCGGCCGCGCCGAGCGAGGCCGGGTGGAGGTCGTTGCCCTCGACCTTCGTGGGCCGCCCCATGTAGCTGCTCACGAGCAGCGGCGTCGCGCCGCCGGGGAACGGCATCGCGGTGGCGAAGTAGACGGCCTTGCCGGGGACGACGCCCTCGGGCTGGCGCACGTAGGGGA
>DASVSK010000403.1:0-3800 GCA_036388135.1 Pyrinomonadaceae bacterium
TGGAAGAGGTCGAGGGGGCGGGGGAGAACGGATAACAGATGACGCAGGGGCACGGACGCAAGAGCCGCATCGTGATTGACGTCGACCACGTGCGCGCGGAGGCCGAGCGGAAGCGCGCGGGCCGCTTCGGGCGCGCGGGTCGCTTCCTGTCGGTGACGGGGTTGGTCGTCGTCGGGCTCCTGCTCGCGCTGCTCGTCGGCTCGTACGCGTGGTGGCAGAGTTTCAAGAAGAGCCCGCCCTACAGCCTCGCGCTGCTCATGGACGCGGCGCAGCACGACGACGTGCAGGCGGTCGAAACCCTGATAGACGCCGACCAGATCGCGCAGGGGTTCGTCCCGCAGGTCATCGAGAACCTGGCGGGCGCGGGCTCGCCGCTCCCGCCGCAGGCGCGCGCGTCGCTGACGGCCGTGCTCCCGCAGATGCTCCCGCGCGTGCGCGAGACGATGCGCGACGAGGTCGCGCGCACGCTCAAAGGTCTCTCGCAGGACGACTCGTCGCAAACGCCCTTCTTCGTCAAGGCGCTGGGCGTCAGGCAGTCGGCCGACGTCGAGGAGCGCGGCGACGCGGCCGAGGTCAGGCTCAAGGCGGGCGAGCGCCCCGTCGAACTCTCGATGCGGCGCGACGGCGAGCGCTGGAAGGTCGTCACGGTCAAAGACCCGCAGCTCGCCTCCGAGATCGCCGCCCGCCTCGCCGCGAGCATCCCCGCCGGCCCGCAGCCGCAACAGCCGCAGCAGAACCAGCCGCGCCGCAGAGGGAGGTAGGAAAGGCGAAGGGCGAAAGTGCGGACACGCCTGCGGCGTGACTTAAGTTAAATGAATCGGCGCGGAAGCGCCGCCCTCACTTTCGCCCTTCGCCTTCCACCATTGAGCAAAGAGATGGCTAAAAGGGAACAGAAGAACGCGGCCGCCGCGACGAACTTCGAGGCGCAGCTCGCGTCGCTTGAGCGCATCGTGAGGGAGTTGGAGCGCGGCGACCTGCCGCTGGAGCAGAGCCTTGAGCTGTTCGAGCAGGGCGTCAAGCTGTCGCGCGAGTGCCAGGAGCGTCTGAACGAGGCCGAGCGGCGCATCGAGGTGCTGCTGCGCGGCGGCGACGGCTCGACCATCGCCGTCCCGTTCGAGTCGGACGAGCTGATCGAGGACGAGGGCGGGGCCGATGACGAGAGCGTCTTTTGAAGACCCGGGCGTACCGGCCGGCGAAGACCGGCGCGCGCGCGAGGCTTCGGCCGACGAGGTGCGCGCCTACGCCGTGCGCGTGCGCCGTGAGGTCGAGGCGGAGCTTGACGGGCTGGTCCCCGCCGAGTCCGCCGACCCGCCCGCGGTTCACGCCGCCGTCCGCTGGAGTCTCTTCGCGCCGGCCAAGCGCTTCCGCCCGCTGCTCGTCTTCTCCGCGGGCGAGACCTTCGGCGCGCCGCCCCGCGAGTTAATCAGAACCGCCTGCGCCTTCGAGCTTCTGCACACCTACTCGCTCGTCCACGACGACCTGCCCGCGATGGACGACGACGACCTGCGCCGCGGCCGCCCCACCTGCCACGTCCGCTTCGGCGAGGCGACCGCCATCCTCGCGGGCGACGCCTTGCAGACGCTCGCCTTCCAGACGCTAGCCGAGGACGAGTCGCTCGGGGCGACCCTGCGCGTCCGGCTCGTCTCCGAACTCGCGCGCGCCGCCGGCACGCCCGGCGGGATGGTCGCGGGGCAGGCGCACGACCTCGCCGCCGAGGCGCGCCCGGACGTCCGCGGCGAGGAGCTTGAGCTGATACACCGCCGCAAGACGGGCGCGCTCATCGCGGCCGCCGCGCGCTCCGGCGCGCTCGTCGCGGGCGCGAGCCCCGAAGAGGTCGCGGCGGTCGACGCTTACGCGCACGACCTGGGACTGCTCTTCCAGATCACGGACGACCTGCTCGACGTGACGGCGACGGCCTCCGACCTCGGCAAGACGCCGGGCAAGGACGCGCGCGTCGGCAAGGCCACCTACCCCGCGCTCTACGGGCTCGAAGCCGCGCGCCGCCGCGCGCTGGATGTGTTCGAGAGCGCCTGCGCCGCGCTCGACGCGGTCGACCGGCCGACCCCGATGCTGCGCGGCCTCGCGCGCCTCGTCCTCGAACGCCGGGCGTAAAGCAGTAGATAGTAGACAGTAGTCAGTAGACAGTAGTCAGTAGAAGAAAGGCAGCGTGGCTCTCATCGGTCGACGATGAAAGCGTCGCTGCCTTTAATTCCTACTGACTACTGACTACTGACTACTGTCTACTGCTTTCCAGGAAGGTGACTTCGCCGTCGACGACGCGGGCGAGGTAGCGGCCGTCGCGCATGACCCAAGCGACGCGGCGGCCCGCGCGCGCGAGTTCGGCCCACTCGGTCGACTTCTTCGGGTTCTGCTCGATGAGGACGGCGTCCGAAGGGAGTTCGACGTGGCGCAGCCCCGACTGGCGGAAGCGCCGGACGCCGCGCCCGCCCGAGAAGAGCTTCTCGAAGGCGACGAGGATGACGCCCGCCGACGGCAGGTCTTCCTCGCCCGGTCTGTCTTCCTCCGCCATGCCGGTTCGCGCGTCTTAAAGTTTCAGGAGGGCTGCCCCGCGCCCGTGGGGCCGCCGCCGCCCGCGCCGCCGTCGCGGCGGGCGAAGCTGTTGACCAGCTCGATCAGCTCCTTGGCGCGGAAGGGCTTCGAGATGTAGGCGTCGAAGCCGGCTTCGAGCGCGCGCAGCCTGTCCTGGTTGGCGGCGAAGGCCGTGACGGCGACGCAGGGGACGGCGCGCGTCCGCTCGTCGGCGCGCATCTCGCGCAGCAGCCCCCAGCCGTCGAGCGCGGGCATCGAGAGGTCGATGAGCGCGAGGGTCGGTGTGTCGGCGAGCGCGGAGTCGAGCGCCTCCCGCCCGTTGCGCGCCTCGCGGATGAGGTAGCCCTCGCCCTCCAGCATCAGCCGCAGGAGCTCTCGGTTGTCGTCGTAGTCGTCGGCGATGAGAATGCTGTCGGGCATCGTCGGGAAGTCCAACTCGGGTTCGTTCGCGGAGAGAGAGTCGGCCGAAGCCGCGCCCCGGCCTCGCCGGTTCGGCCTCAGATGATAAATCGAAAACCGAAAATCGCAAATCCGAAACGGCGAAAAAGGAGTCTCTTGACACTGTTTGGCCGCGGCGTCCATAATCCGAAGTGCCCGCGGCCCGGGCGTTTTCGGCGGGCGCGGCGGGCTTGAGAGAGCGAACCCGACCGGCACACGGCGTCAGACTCGCCCCCCTCCGAAGCCGGCCGCGCGTCGCCTCGAACCCCGCGCCGAACCCAACCACGCCCACAAAGGAGACAGTGAACGTGCCCAGCGTCGACTTGGAAAAGAGCTTGCGCGCAGACGTCGAATCTTACGTGAGCCAGCGCACGAGCGGATTGAAGGATGAGCTGGAGCGCCTGCGCACCCAGCTCAACGACGCGCTTTCGCGGATGGGCGAGAGGCTCGAAGAGCCCGCCGCCGAGGGGGACGCCCCGCTCGCCGTCGCCGTCGCCGAGCACCTGCGCAACGCGCGCAACCTCGGCATCGAGACCGCCGCGGCCGAGTCCACGCGCGCCCGCGCCTCCTCCGACATCGCGCTCATCAAGGCCGCCGTCGACGAGCTGGACGGCCAGCACACGCAGGCCGACATCCTCAGCGCGCTCGTCAACCGCGCCGCGGCCTTCGCCCCGCGCATCGCCTTCTTCGTCCTGAAGAGCGACCGCGCGACGGGATGGCGCGCGCGCGGACTGGCCGGCACCGTCGGCGACGACGCCGTGCGCGAGCTGTCGCTGCCCGTCCAGTCTGACACGCTGCTGGGCGAGGCGGCG
>DASVSK010000404.1:0-5666 GCA_036388135.1 Pyrinomonadaceae bacterium
AGAGGTCGTCTCGAAAGCGCCGCTGAAGACGCGCGCAGACCTCTCGATGGCCTACACGCCCGGCGTCGCGCGCGTCTGCGAGGCCATCGCACGCGACCCCGAGAAGGCTTTCACGCTCACCATCAAGCGCAACACCGTCGCCGTCGTCACCGACGGGACGGCCGTCCTCGGCCTCGGCGACATCGGCCCCGCCGCGGCGCTCCCGGTGATGGAGGGCAAGGCGATGCTCTTCAAAGAGTTCGCGGGCGTCGACGCCTTCCCCATCTGCCTCTCGACCAAAGACCCGTCCGAGATCGTCGACACGGTCAAGCGCATCGCGGTCGGCTTCGGCGGCATCAACCTCGAAGACATCTCCGCGCCGCGCTGCTTCGAGATAGAGGAGAGGCTCATCGAAGAGCTGGACATCCCCGTCTTCCACGACGACCAGCACGGCACGGCCGTCGTCGTGCTCGCGGCGCTCATCAACGCCGCGAAGCTCGTCGGCAAGCGGACGGAGGACTTGAAGGTCGTCGTCAACGGCGTGGGCGCGGCGGGCGTGGCCTGCTCGAAGATCATCCTGAGCGCGGGGGTGCGCAACGTCATCGGCTGCGACCAGCACAGCGCCATCTACGAGGGGCGCACCGAGCACATGAACTGGGTCAAGGATCACTACGCGCGCATCACCAACCCGGCGGGCGAGCGCGGCTCGGTGCGCGACGTCATCAAGGGCGCGGACGTCTTCTTCGGCCTCTCGGTGCCGGGCGTCATCGACGTCGACGACGTCAGGCGGATGGCGAAAGACCCCATCATCTTCGCGATGGCGAACCCGACGCCCGAGATCATGCCCGAGGAGGTGGCGGGGCTCGCCGCGGTGATGGCGACGGGGCGGAGCGACTACCCGAACCAGATCAACAACGTGCTCTGCTTCCCCGGCATCTTCCGCGGCGCGCTCGCCTGCCGCGCCTCGCGCATCAACGAGGAGATGAAACTCGCCGCCGCGCAGGCCATCGCCGAAATCATCACGCCCGAAGAGCTGCACCCCGAGTACATCGTCCCCTCGGTCTTCGACAAGCGCGTCGCAGAGGCCGTCGCGCGCGAGGTCGAAGAGGCCGCCTACCGCACCGGCGTCGCCCGCCGCGAGCGCGCACACGCCGAGATGTTGATGTAGTAAGCCACCCGCCGCCGACCCCCCGAGGCCGTAACCCGAGTTCCGCCTTTAACGCCCGACAGAGACGAGGCCGCGTACACGCCCGGTGTACGCGGCCTCGGTTCTCCCCGCACAGAAAAAGAGCCTGACCGGGGCGTCGGGCCTGCGCCGTCTTCAGGCCGCAATGTTTACACTCGCCCGCCGCCCTCTTTTTTCCAGATGATTGAATACCGCCAGAACAGGTGCCTGCTGACTAACGCGCCCGGCAAGACGTCGGCGCAAATCCGCTCGACCTGCGGCAGCGTGAGGTATGTATCTGTTCTCCCGTGCTCGGCATACGCCTCGCGCACCGCCCTGGGCGGCCTCGGCCTCCCGGTTTTTATCAGGCTGAGAAATAAATCCGCGGGGTAAGCGATTGCGTCAAAAAACAGGTCGGACAGGTTAGAGCGTCGATACAGGTCAAGGCAGACGAATACGCCGCCGGGCTTCAGGGCTTTGCTTATTTTTCTCAGGATGATTTCGGGCGGTAGGTGATGGAGCGTCGTGAGCGTCGCGATGCAATCAAACTGATTGTCCGCGAACTGGCGGGTCGCCGCGTCGTCCACCACGAAATCAATGTTCGGGTAGAGTCCGGAGTGCTCGCGTGCGAGGCGAATCATCTGCGGAGACAGGTCGATGGCGAGAACCCTTTCGGCGCGCCCCGCGAGCAGCCGCGAGAAGCTCCCCGTGCCGCAACCGATTTCAAGAACCTGCCGGCATCGCCCCGGAATCTGACCCATCAAGTATCCGTGATAGTGCGCGTTATGATTCCAACCCTCGTCGGAGAGCGTGGCGATGCGGTCGAAGTCCGACCGGATTGATTCCGGCGTCTGTCCTGAGCTGCTCACTGTCTTTTTGTGCGAGTCCGGCTGAATAAGTTGTTAGCCGGCGGCCGCCGCCGCCGTGTCTTTCCGGTCGCCGCCCGGTATCGCCAGCGCGAGCAGTAACGGCACGAAGGCCGCGTAGCACACGCCGCCGCGAATCCAGCTCAATCTCTGCCAGCGTCGCCCGCGCGCCAACCACTCCGCGGGCGTCACGCTCGATTCCGGGCTGCGCTCGAAGGCTATTAACTCGGGGATGAAGTAGGTCATGGAGATGACGATCACCAGCACGTACACCGCGAAGCTGATTAGAATCAGCTTGCGCCGCGCCCACGACCTCCAATTCAGGGCGAGGGCGACGACGAGCGAGAGGATGAGGAGCGGGTGAATAATCATCCAGAACGTGGCCTCGCGCAGGCCGTAAGGCCCGTTGACGACGACCGACGAATCGGGAAGGGCCGACAGGTAAGGGGGGAAATATACAAGGTGGGAATAGGCGATCCCGCCGAGCAGCGTGCCCCACAGGACGATGGATAGCATGAGCGAAATGGTGTTGAGCCTCGGCGTCGCCATCCCTGTCCTCCTCCATGATAGAGATGTCAAAGCTGTGGATAACCCGGCCGTCTAGCGCCCGGCGTCACGCGCGCCCCCGTGCGAGATTTATGAGGGGCATGCTGATGAGGCGTCGCGCGAGCGCCTCCGTGGGGCGCGGCCATCATCTAAGGTACACAACCGTTTTCCCGTACCCCGGATCGAGTTTCTCCAACTCGATCATGACCAGGGAAATGGCTTTGAACGCATCTTGTGCGGAGATGATGGGAGCCTTGTTCATAAGCTTCTGCAACTTTTTCAAATCATCCACGGGGACGTCGAAGGATTTGAAATGAACCATATCATTTCTTGCCTTCATCAACGTCCTGAGCATCTGAAAAGCCTGCGAGTCCGTGGGAAAGTCTTTACCCGTGACTAATTTCGTCACGACGACCCACTTAGCGACGGGGCTGAGCTTGTCGACGTAATTTTCCATGTACGAGTCCGACGTATGCACGGCGCCGTAATCATAGATGAACGCCTCCAGGCACATCGCGGCGAAGACTATTACGATGGACGAGCATTCCTCCGCCTCCTCCGTCAGCTCCGAATACTCCGGGTACGCCTCAAATTCAGAAGGGTGCTTCTTTTTCAGAGCTTCCAGATTGGATTCAAGCTCCCCCAGCAGTCGAAGGTGCCTTTTGCAGATTCGATGGTAGTGCGTGTCTACACCAACTCTGGCTGAATAATGTCGGTACATATTTTCTCCCGGTGCCCAAACCCCGGCATCAGCCCCGCGCGCAGGCCGCGAAGGGTAAGAGAATCGCTGAGTCGCGCCCGCCGCATGCCGTTGTGAGACGCTTCCGCCGGAGTCACCTTCGTCACCTTGCCGCTTTCAACTCATTCGCCAGGACCGACGAGTCAACGACCTCCGGCGGGCCCGCGGGGAGTATTTGCTCGACCTTGATGACGTAGTGCGAGGCGAAACCACCCTGCTCTCTTTCGGCCAAAGCGCCTATCACCTCAAACTCGGCCCTCGCGACCTTCTCGTTACCGCTCAGACGGCGAAGCTCTCTGATTAAATTCTGGCTCTCGAAGGCGATCTTACCGTCTTCGGGTATTTCTATACCTATCACGCTTTCGCCGCACCCGTTCAAATCTTTATCGGCGAGGTACAGAACCTCTCCGCCGTATAGAAAGCCCCTGACGTTAACGAGGCTGCCGCCCCGCAAGGTCTTATAAATGGTGCGGTACTCGGTCACGGTGCAAGGCGAGACGTATCGAGCCAGAGAGCGGAGGTAGAGCCTCTGGAAGACCACGCCGACCGCGAAGGCGAGCGGAAGCACTATGGCGGCCGCGGTAATTGTTCTCCTCATGATTCGCATCCTCGACACAGAATCCCGCCACACGCCCCAAAACGTCTAACGCCCGGCATCACCCGCCGGCCTCGCCGAAGGATCATGACAGGCGGCGTGTCACGGGTCGGGTTTGCATGCCGTTGTTAAGCGTCTTTGATTACGCCTTACGCCTGCCCTGCCCCTACCTTCTTGCCCCGGCCTGCTTCAACGTAGCCGCCACCGCCCCGTTCCCCTGTCTGGTGGCTATGGACAGAGCCGTCTCGCCGAATTTGTTCTCCGCGTTTACGTCGGCACCGGCGGCGATGAGAATCTTCGTGACCTCGGGCTCGGCTCCCTCCGCGGCGGTCATCAGGGCCGTATACCCGTTAGACATCTTGGCGTTCACGTCCGCCCCCGCGGCCAGTAGAGTCTTGACGATTTCAGCCTCCCCGAATTCGACCGCCCATATCAGCGGCGTCCCGCCGCCTGCCGTGTGCGGATTGACCTCAGCGCCCGCCTTGAGCAGCGTCTCCACGACCTCCTGCTTCCTGGAGAGCACCGCCCACGTGAGGGGGTCGGCTGCGCCCGCGTGAGGCGTCAAAACCCTCACGTTCGGATTCGCCCCCGCCGCGAGTAACAGCTCGACTACCTGGAGACGCCCCTTCCGGGCTGCCAACATCAAGGCGGTGAAGCCGGCGGGGTGTTTGGCGTCGACCGTGGCGCCTCTCCTGAGCAGGCTGCGCACGCCCCCCGCCTGCCCACTCTCTGCGGTACGCATCAGCGGGGTGTAGCCGTCTTTGCCGGGGCCGTCGACACGCCGGGGCACGGGCTTTACTTCCTGCGCGGTTGAGGCGGTGGCACAGGCGCAGATGAGCAAGACGCAGAAGGTAGTGACAGTTATTATCTTCATAGCTTCCCGGTTGCCGTGACGCCTAACTACTGTTGTGCCGAATGATTCAGCCTAACTACGCAATGGGGCGAAGAGCCGGGTGGTTCCGGCCGACTGCGCAGCGGGCGTTCAAAACGACGGGGATTATACTCTGTGCCCGGGTTGAGCCCAATGGCATTCCTTATCGGCTGAGGGGCGGCTTCCGTCAGGTGTCGTACGGAAGGCCGGGCGCCGCGGGGTGTAGACTCGGCGTGTGAGTACGAGAAGGGAAACACCGGCGTTGCGTCTGGTCGGGGCGGGTTTATGCGGGGCGGCTTCCGTGCTGTTGCTGCTGAGCGCGTTCAGCCTGTCCGCGGGCCGGGCCGGGGTCTGGGGGGGCGGCCTGTTATTCGTCGTCGGGCTGGGGCTGCTGCTGGCCGCGTTGAAGTCTCTCAGGTCCGGCTTGAGGGACGGTTAAGAGTTTCGCGGCCGTTCCGTCTTTTTAACGGGGTGCGCCGCGCCCGGCGTCCGGAAAGCCCGGCGGCCTTTCAGAGCGTCGGCGCGATGGCGTCGGCGGCCTGCCGCGAAGTCAAGACCGGCACGATCTCGAACTCCACCAGGTCTTCCCAGCGCGCCACCCACTGTCGGAAGAGGCTGGGGTCGTCGCACTCCATCAGTTGAAAGCACCTGCCGAAGCCCGCCTCGACCCAACTGTCCACGTACCTCAGTCCGTCCGGCGTCATCCGCCCGCTCTCGCGGAAGCGGCGGTAGACGGCCGCGGCGTCGCCGTTCCTGAAACGCTCGATGACCATGAACAGCATCGCGGCGAACTCACTCCCGCCCCGAAGCACGTCGCAGACGCCCCGGGAGCTTTTCGGACGTTGAAGGTCTCGCCGTGGGGCCTCAGCGGCGCTTCCACTTCAGCTCTATCTCGACCTCTTCCT
>DASVSK010000405.1:0-2513 GCA_036388135.1 Pyrinomonadaceae bacterium
CCCAGACGCCGGCGCAGGAGTCGCCGGCACCGGCGGTCGCGCAGCCCGCGGCGGCGAAGGTCGACACGGCGAATGGTTTCGACCTGCTCTCGCTCGTCACGTCCCTGCCGTCGCTCGTCGTGCTGGTCGGCATCGCGCTCGCGGGCGTGGCCGCCATGCTCGTCCGCCGCAGGCGCGCGCTCGCGGGCGAATCCGAATCCGAGCCCGAGACGAAGCGCGCCGTCTCCGAAGAGCACGCCGGGGAGCAGTCGGCGAAGCCCTTCGAGCACTTCAAGGGCGATCGCCGCCAGTCCGACCTCACCGTCCCGTTCGAGCGCCGCAAGACCGGGCGCGGGGCCGAGGACGAGGCGACGCGCCGCTCGCGCGAGCTTGCCGGGGAAGGCGAGGCGGGCGCTCAGCCCGCGCGCCCCGCCGAGTCGAAGTCGCAGCCGTCCGCCCCGGCGGTCGTCTTCGGCGCTTACCGCATCGACCAGGAGGTCGCGCGCCTCGTCGCGGGCGGCCCGCACAGCACCGAAGTCCTCTGCTCGCGCGCCGCGGACGACCGCCGCGCCGTCGAGACCTCTCTGCTCAAGGCGCTGCGCGCGCCCGAGACGAACGAGGACGGGCGGCATCGCGCGCGCATCGCGCTCGAAGACTACGGCTTCGTCGCGCGCTCCTGCGCCTCGCTCCTCCTCGGCGGCGAGACGTTCGAGCGTGTGAGCGCCGCGCGCGCTCTCGGCGACATGAAGTCGGCGCAGGCGCTCCCGTTCCTGACCGAGGCGCTCTACGACCCCGACGCGGTCGTACGCACGGAGTGCGTCCAGAGCCTCGGCGCGCTCGGGCTCCCCTCGGCCATCGGCGCGCTGCTCGACGTCGCGAGCCGCCACCAGGACTTGCCCGCCTCCGTGCTCCGCCCGGCGCTCACGGCCTGCTCGGTCGAGTCGCTTGAGCTGAGCTGGGAATCGCCCGCCGCCAGCCGAACCTTCTCGGACATGTCGGAGCCGGCGGTCCGGGCCGGCGACGTGCGCTCGCTCGTCCCGGTCGTCGAGGGCTACGAGGAGCTTCCCGAGTCGGTCGAGGACGAGGCGCTGAGCGCCGCCCTCGTCCGCCTCGAAAGCGTAGACGCCGAGGCGCGTGCGACCGCGGCGCGGCAGCTCGCGCAGTTCCAGGTGCGGTGCGCCGTCAAGGCGCTCTCCGCCTCGGCGCAGGCGGACGAGGAGCCGGCGGTGCGCTCGTCGGCCGTCACCAGCCTCGGGCTCAACAACCACGAGTCGGTCTTCGCCTTCGTCATCATGGCGCTGGCCGACGAGGCGCGCGAAGTCCGCGCCGCCGCCGCGCGCGCCCTCTCGCGCCTGAGCTTCGACCGCGCGGACGCCTACGTCCGCCTCGTCGAGACGGCCGACTCGCGCACGCTGCGCGACGTGGCGCGCGCCTGCGTCAAGGCCGGCCTCGCCGCGCAGGCCATCAACCGCCTGACGAGCGACGACCGGCGGCAGGCTTACGAAGCCTTCTCGCTGCTCTCGCTCTGCGTGAGCGGCGGCGAGGCGCAGCCGGTCGTCGACGCCGTCGAGTCGCACCAGAACATCGACACGCGCCTGACCTGCATCCAGCTCCTCGGCGACTCGAAGGGCGCGGAGGTCTGCGAGCAGCTCGCGCGGCTCGCGGGCGACATCGCGGTTCCCGAGCGGGTGCGCCGCTCCATCCTTGAGACCGTCGAGCGCGCCCCGAGCCCGCAGGCGGTCGAGGTCGGGTGAGGGCGGCGCGCGGGGGAATTGTTTTGGTGACAACCCGGGCCGCGCTATTGCATAATGACGCCGCCCGCGACATTTTTCCTGGACACTGCGATGCCCCTGAAGTCTTGCTCACACATGCTTAGAAACACGCGAACCACGCTCCTGACGGCGCTCGTCGCGGCGCTCGCGCTCTCGGCCCTCGTGTTCGCCGCCGGGGCCGCCGCGCAGCGCGGGGGCGCGGCGCGGCAGGCGAGCCAGAACACGCGCGGCGACCAGATCAAGCGCGTCATCGTCGGCCGCGGCAGCGAGACGCGGCAGGGCTCGCGCGTGACCATCACGGCCGACGACTCGCTCAAGGACTACTCGGCCTATCGCAGCGGCGACCGCTTCTACGTCGTGCTGCCGAAGTCGGCGGCCGGGGCGGGCGGGCGCGGCGGCTCGGGCAAGGGCTACACGGACATGCAGGTGCAGCAGCGCGGCGACTCGGTCGTGCTCAGCTACCGCGTCCAGCCCGGCGCGAAGCCCCGCGTCGAGCAGAAGTTCAACCGCCTCGACGTCGTCTTCGACGTGCCCGAGGGCGGCGGCCAGCAGCAGCAGCCACAGTCGCCCGCGTCCAGCGCCGCGACCCGCACCCAGCCGACGCCCGCCGAGAACAGGGCACAGACGCCCGCCGACCGGCAGGCGAATCAGCCGGCCGTCGTTCCCCCGACGCCTAACCCGAACACCACTGCCGAGAGAGCAGCCGCCAACGCGGCCGAGGCCGCGAGAGCGCAGGCCGCGAACGCGGCGAACGCGGCGAAC
>DASVSK010000406.1:0-3505 GCA_036388135.1 Pyrinomonadaceae bacterium
AGCGGCTCGCGCTCGCTGCCGTCATAGTTGGGCCCGAAATCGACCGTCTCCTTGTCGATGTCGGCAATCATCTCGTGCGCGATCTTGGCCAGGCGAATCTCGGTGTAGCGCATGGCCGCAGCGTTGTCGCCGTCCACCGAGCCGAAGTTGCCCTGCCCGTCGATGAGCGGATAGCGCATGGAAAAGTCCTGCGCCATGCGGACGATGGTGTCGTAGACGGCCGAGTCGCCGTGCGGGTGGTACTTGCCGATGACGTCGCCGACGATGCGCGCCGACTTCTTATAAGGCTTGTTATGCTGGTTGCCGAGCTCGTGCATCGCCCAGAGCACGCGCCGGTGGACGGGCTTGAACCCGTCGCGCACGTCCGGCAGCGCGCGCCCGATGATGACCGACATGGCGTAGTCGAGATACGAGCGGCGCATCTCGTCTTCGATGTTGACGTAGTTGCGTTCAAAAGTTTCCATCTAATAAACCTTTCCGGTACAATTTGCGACACCCGCGGCGGCGACGCCTGAGTTGAGCCGGGCGGGCCGCCGGGTGAGCCTTTCCGCCTTTCAAGCAACAGCCGAACGAGCCTGGGCGCGGGGTAAAAAATCCGCCCGCGGGGGCGATAGCTCGGGCTGTCAGGGCGGTACTTTCCGGTGCGGAAAAAGCGTTCAGAAAGTACGTCATATTGTAGCCCGAAAGGGGCGTTTTGGCAACCCCGGCGGCGGGCTGAAACCCCTGTAAAATCAACGATTTTGCCCCGCCCGAGGGGGCGCGCCGGGGGCTCGGCCGCCCGCCGCATTTCGGGGGCCCGCCCCGCCCGGAGACCGACCCGAAAAGTGACCGACTCCGACGCAAAATCGAAGCGCCTGCGCGAGCGCATCAAGCTGTCGCTCCCCGCACGCGTGCGGTGCCGCGAGACGGCCGGGCACGAGTGGGTCGAGGTGTCGCGCCTGATCGACGTCACGCCCTTCGGGGCGCGCTTCGCGCTGACGCACCCGACCGAGCGCGGGCGGCTCCTGCACCTGACGCTGCCGATGCCGCGCCAGCTCCGCTGCTTCGACCACGTGGAGGACCAGTACCGCGTCTGGGCGCTGGTCTGCAACGTCAAGGCGAGCCCGGAGTTCGGCGCGGGCGGCGGCGACATACGCTTCGAGGTCGGGGTGGCCTTCACGGGGAAGCACCCGCCGCCGAGCTACGTGAGGGAGCCGGCGACGCTCTACGAGGTGGAGGCGGTCTCGGCCGAGGACAACATGTGGAGGGTGCGCGAGATGCAGCGCCCGGCGGCCAGCGCGCGCTCCGAGCAGACGCGGCTCCAGATGGCACTGGGCGTCCGCCTGGAGGTCTTCGACGTCGAGGGGCGCGTGACGGCGAGCGAGCAGACGGTGACGGAGAACATCAGCCCGCGTGGGGCGGCCGTCTGGACGACGCTCAAGGTCGAGCGCGGCCGCTTCGTGCGGCTGACGAGCACGGAGACGGGCCTCTCGGTCGTCGCCGCCGTCCGCGCCGCGCGCGTGGGCGCGGACGGCATCCCGCGCCTCCACCTCGAATTCATCGACCGGAACTGGCCGCTGGAAGGGATCGAGTGAGTGACGGGCGACGGGTGACGAGAAATTGCCGCCGCCTTTTCCCGTCGCGCGTTGCGCGCCACTCATCTAAGGGACTGCGTATGACGAAACAGATTGTTATCCCGCGCGAGGTGCTGCTGGTCGAGGTCGAGCGCTGGTGCGGCGACCACGCGTGCAACGCGCGGACGCGGCTGTCGCTGACGAAGGCGGAGGCGCGCGCCTACACGGGCTACGAGTGCGCGCGCTGCGAGCGCTGGAACGAGGACGCGCTCGCCGAGCGCGACATCCCCGAGTGGTGGGAGGGGTTGAAGGTCGCCTCGCTCGAAGGCTTGAGGCCGGCCGCGCCCGCCGACGGCGACGACGAGCCGGGCGCGGTCATCGCGCGGATGAGCGACGCGTGGAAGGACCTGGGCGAAACCCGCGGGTCGGAAGTGGGCGGGGCGGGGGACGGGGACTCGTTTTGAGTCGAGCGGCAGACACGGACGGCGGGGAGGGTCGCCCGCGGGCGGAGCCGCCGGGGCCGCGCCCCGCGCCGGAGTGGGTCATCGACGCGCTGCGGCCGGCGATCCTCGGCCTCTCTCGCGCGCTGTGGCGCATCAGCTTCAGCGGCGTCGAGCACGTGCCGGCGGAGGGCGGGCTCATCATCGCCGCGAACCACCAGACCTACGTCGACCCCTTCTGGGTCGGCTCGCGCCTCAGGAGGCCGATGCGCTTCCTGGCGTGGAGCGAGGCGTTCAAGTGGCCGCTGGTGGGGAAGGCGCTGGAGCTGCTCGGGGCGTGGCCGATAGTCCTCGACCGCGGCAACCCGACCGCGCACCGGCGCTCGCTACAGTGGCTGCGCTCGGGCGGCGCGGTGATGATCTTCCCAGAGGGGCAGCGCGCCTACGCCGACGGCGAGATGTCGCGCTTCAAGGCGGGCGCGGTGCGGCTCGCGCTCGAAGCCGGCGTGCCCATCCTCCCGGTGACCATCCGCGGGGGGCAGCGCGTCTGGCCGCGCGGCCAGACGCTGCCCCGCACCGGCCGCGTCGAGGTCGTCTTCCACCCTACGCGCAACCCCGCGCCCCTGCCCGGCGAGGACGCGCGCCACTGCGTCAACCGCGAAACCGACGCCCTCAATGCCGTCATCAAGTCGGCGCTGTGACAAGGATGTCGGCGGCGGGCGGCGGGCAGTAGTCGTAAAATCGGCGCGCGGGCAGCGGGTCGGGCCTTCCCGACGGTGCCACGCCCGAGCCCTGGGAAGGATGCCGACTGACATGTCCAGCACCGTGTTCATAAGCCATTCTTCGGATGACAGGAACGTCGCGGAGGAAGTATGCGCCGTGCTGGAGGAAGCGCTGGCGGGGCTCGGTGTGAAGTGCTGGGTGTCGTGGCGCGACATCCCGCCCGGCGCGGATTGGGAGAGTTCGCTTCTGAAAGCCGTTACCGGAAGCCACGTGCTGGTGGTCATCTGGACGGCGAACGCGAATGAATCCGACGACGTGGCGCTCGAACTCAAGCACGCCTTCAGGAAGAGGGTTACAGTGATTCCCTTTCGCCTCGAAGCTGTCGTGCCGAACGAGGCCCTCCAGTACCGGATGGAATACGTGCAATGGCTGGACGCCACGACCCCGCCGGTCGAGCGACACCTACCGCGTCTCGTCGAGAGCGTCCGGGGCGAGATCGCGCGACGGGTCGAGGCGGAAGAAGGGCGCGCTCGCGCCGAGCAGGAGGCGCGCGTGCGCGCCGAGCGTGAGGAACTTGAGCGGGCGGAGAGGGAAGTCCTGGCGCGCGCGAAGGCGGAAGCGGCAGCGCGCGCCGGGGAAGAAGCGCGCCAGCATGCCCGAAGCGAAGCATGGTATCGGACGGTTAAGAAAGCTGAGAAGTCTGCCCGGCGTCGCCGCCGCTCACCGGACAAGCTCCTTGACGTTCCCGCTTACATGACGGAGGCGATAGTCCTCGACGCTTCGCCGTTC
>DASVSK010000407.1:0-2786 GCA_036388135.1 Pyrinomonadaceae bacterium
AAGACCCCGCGCAAGTCGCGGAAGAGACCGGAGGCGAAGCCGTAAAGCGCGGCGCGGGCGAGCAGATAGGCCGCGGACGTGCCGCACGTCTCAGGCGTGACGAGTGTTTAGCACTCGTCACGCGCGCAAACCCCGCCGAGATTGCCGAAGGTTGAAAAAGATAGGGGAGGGGGGAGGGGGTAGACCTCCCCAAGCGCTCGCGCCGTAACCGGGCGCGTGTGTGAAACTTCTCAAACAAAAGGGCGCGGCCTCCGCAGTTGCGAAACGAAAAAAGCGCCGAGACGTTGCCAGGGTTCGCCACCAAAAAGGTGCAGACGTTCGCAGCGGAAAAGACGCCCCGCCGTGTGGCAACGTGCGACACCTAAAAAGGGCCGCCGACGCCGTGAGGGTTCGCTACATAAAAAGAGCGGGAGTGGGAGGGGTGAAGATATGCCGAAGAAAGCAAAAGAAAAGGTCGCGCCCTGCCCCTACTGTGCCGACCCGGCACTACTCGACGCGCCGAAGGGTAAGCCCGATGAAAAGACCTACCCCGTACTTCACAGCGGCGGGCGTTTCTGGCGCAAGGAGGGCGCACCGTCGGTCGTTGACGCCTTCAGCTACGGCCGGCGGTGGGTCGCGCCCGTGCCTTCTGAATACTTCGCCCCGGCCTTCTCGGGCTTCTCGGCTCGCGTCGTCGGCGTCGAGGCGGGTTTCTTTATCCCAGACCCCGGCAGGCCGCCGGCCCCGTTCGGGAATCATATACTCATGCTGCTGCGCGACCGCCTGCCGCTTGTGCCCCCGCCCGCCGAAAGCAGCAACCCGCAAGCCGCTTACATAATCTTTTCGGGGTGCGTGATAGAACACGAGGCCGGGGGCGTCGAGGTGCGCGCGCATTGGTGGCCGTCGCACGGTTGGATTATCAACCAGCGGGTGACGCTTACGGCCTCAGACCCGGCGGAACGTAACGCGCAGCTCGGACACGCTTACACCGCGCTCGACTTCTTTCTACTTGAAACGCGGGGCGCTCCGAAGATCACAGAGGCCGCGCTCGCGCAGGCGCTAGTCGAGTTGGGACCGGACGCGACACAGGTCGCGGCGGCTAACAACATGGGCGTGAGTGAGAGTGCGCTTGAGAAGTGGCGGCAGCGGCAGGGTATTAAGACGTGGCAGGAGGTTATTGATAAGTTTATGTCCGATGCCGTAATAAAGAGTTGATTTCTTACGGCATCGGGCGTATAGTCCACAAGCAGAAGCCGCCGGGAATCTTGTCAGGGGCTCACGGCGGCGTCTGCTTGAGTATTACCAGCGCCTCGGCGCGGGTGTTTGTCGCAAAGATTTTAAGCACAGACCCCGCTAACGGCGCAAGCCCTCTGGCGTGGGCGGTAAAGTTTTAAAGTCCTGACGGCTGCCCATCCGCCGTCGTTGGGAGCAGTAAAGGGCTCGTCATTCTGTACGCCAGCAGAATGCCGAGCCCTTTGCGTTTGACAAAAGAGAAGGCCGTGGGTGTTACGAGCACCACACGGCCGGAAAGCCTAACTACGATGAGCAGAAGATACTCCGAAACCTACCCGCAAGGCAAGCCACTAATAGTCCGCGCCGCGACCCGCAGGGCGGCCATCGTGTCTTTCTACAGGCTCGCCCCCGACGGCTCGGCCACGCTTGAGAGCCAAGTCGAGCGCCCGTCCCTCGGCCTCGTGCGCTCGCGTACCCGCGCACTCTTCATCTCGCAACGGAGCCTTCGGAGGGGCTTGGATTGATGGCCGAGGCTAAGACAGCGGTGGCCGGGTGCGGAGAGGGCGATGCAGTCCTCTCCGCACTCGACGAGCGCATACGCCGTATTGCTGAGGAGGTCTGTCGAAAGGCCATCGCGCAGGATGACAATGGCTGGCTCTCTTACGCGCAGATCACGGAGATGACCGGCCTCTCGGAGTGGACGGTCGGCGAGGCAGTCAGGCGCGGCGAGTTGGAGGCCGACTACCCGCGCCCGCGCTGCCCGCGCGTCAGGCGGTCGAAGTTGCGCGAGTGGATGGAGAGCGGCGGCGCGGACGTTCCCGGCCGGCGGCGAGAGTGATAGTCTTTGCGACCCCCAACCCAAATCGAAAGGAGATTGTATGGAAGTCGCAAAGACTCAGAAACAGCGGAAGAAGCGCCGACGCGGGCAGGTAATACCGCAAGGCGGCGGGAGCTTCAAAATCCGCGTGCCAGTGGGCAGAGACGCCGCAGGCCGCCGCAAGTACCACACGGAGACCTTGCACGACACGACGCCCACGAAGGCGGAGAAGCGTTGCACTCAGATTCTCGCGCAGGTGGACTCGGGCGCGTACTTCGAGCCGTCGCGCATGACGCTGAAAGCCTTCATCGAAAACGAATGGTTGCCGCAGAAGGCTAGGGACGGCGTCCGCGAGGCGTCGTCCCTGAAGACCTACCGGCTGGCCGCCAATGCCTACGTTATCCCGGCGCTCGGGTACCTCGCCCTGGCCGACATCACGCCGCGCGACGTGCAGCGGCTCTACAACGCAATGCAGGACGCGGGACGGCGGCGGGCAACGATGAAGCTGGCGCAGACCGTCGTCAACATGGCTCTAAAGAAGGCCGTGATGTGGCGCTACCTGCTCTCGAACCCGGCGGCCGAAATCACGCCGCCCGCCGCGACTGTGCCGCCCCGAGACGGGCACGCCTTTACGCGCGACGAGGCCGTGGCCTTCGTCCGTGAAGCCTCGGCCGGTGCCGACGACATCATGTGCCTGTTCCACCTCTTTACGGGCGTTCGCCCCGAAGAGTTGGCCGGGCTCGGGTGGGGGTCGGTC
>DASVSK010000408.1:0-4063 GCA_036388135.1 Pyrinomonadaceae bacterium
GTCGGAGCTGAACCCGGAAGTCCCGGCGGCGGTCGAGCGCCTCGTCCTGCGCGCGCTCGAAAAGAAGTCGGAGCGCCGCTTCCCCTCGGCCGAAGACTTCCTGCGCGCCGTGCGCAAGGCGCGCGGGCGCGTTCACACGTCCCTTTCGCCCGAGCAGGCGAGCATCCCGCCCGCCCCGGCCGACAGGGCGACGGGCGTGCTCGGCGAGCCCACCGGCGAGCTTTCGGGCGACCCCTACCACACGCAGCCCATCGCCGCCGAAGGGTCGGAGGAGTCGGAGGTCTGCCGCGTGTGCGGCGCGTCGGTCGGGGAGGGGGAGGGCGCGTGCGGCGCGTGCGGCCACGACCTGACATCCTCGCCCGCGACGGCCGAGCTGGCGCGCCAGGAGGTGACGTCGCGCTCGGGCGGGCAGGGGCTCAAGCTCTTCGCCGTGTCGGTCGCGCTGCTGATGCTCCTCGCCTCGCTCGTCTACCTCATGACGAGCTTCGAGGTCGCGGGCACGAGGGAGGAGGCCGCGCCGACGCCCGCGCCCACGCCGACGCCCGCCGCGGAGTCCGCGTCCGCGACGCCGAAGGGGCCAGTGGCCGCGCTCAAGCCGCTGGTCAAGGTCGATTCCTCCTACGACGGTTACAACACCAAGCCGCTGACCGACGGCGTGACGGACGTGCGCGAGATCGCCGCCAAGCGCTACAACCACGGCAACTGGGTCTCGGCCGAGAGCCCGGAGCCGCACTGGATAGAGCTGGACTTCCGACGCGCCGAGCGCGTCACGGCCGTCTACGTCTACTGGGGCTTCGACCGCGACCGCTACATGCCTTCGCGCAGGGTCGAGCTTCAGGCGCAGGACGGGGCGGGCGGCTGGCGCACGGTCGCGACGCTTGAGCCGGGCGGCAACTTCGACCGCACGGCCTTCGAGTTCCCCCCCTTCGTCGCCCAGCGCGTGCGCCTCTTCCAGTCCGCGCAGGCCGGCCCGCAGAACCGCCCCTTCGTCATGTGGGTGCGCGAGGTGCAGGCGTTCGGCGCGCGCGACTGACGCGCGCCCGGCCCTCGCCCTTCGGCGCGCGGCGCGGAAACACCGCGGGCGTCCGCGTCGTAAACTCAGCGTGGGTTAAAAGAACCGGGACGGGGGTACTTTGTATGTCAGAGTTCATCGCGGTCATGGGCTCGTCCGGCAGCGAGATGACGGTCTGCGAGTACACGGCCCGGCGCGTGCTGACGGGCGAGGTTGAGGGCGTGCGCGCCCGCCTCGTCTACGCGCTCGAAAGCCTCGGCTACGTGGTCGTCAGCGACAACCCTTTGCAGGCGCGGCGCGCGCGTCAGAAGGACATCGTCCGCGCAGACTTCACCGACCACGGGCGGCGTCTGGCCGCCGGGCTGCGGCAGGTCGGCGCGGCGGCCACGCAGGTCACCTTCGACTTCGCGGTCTCGCACGGCGGCTTCATGACGAAGGGCGACCTGCTGACGCTCGAACGCGAGGCCGACGCCGTCGTGGCGCTGGCGTCGGAGCCGCCCGCGACCGGCCTCTGCCGCTCGTGCGGGACGGAGAACGGCGGCGAGGCGCGCTTCTGCCGCCTGTGCGGCGCGCCCAACGCGTCGGGCGAGCCCGCCGAGCTGGAAGTCCTGCGGCTGACGGCGGGCTCGCGCGCCGGCTTGCAGGAGATATTCTGCGGGCTCCTCATCGCCGTGGTCGTCGCCGCGGCCGTCGCGCCGTTTTTACTCCTGGGCAAGCCGAAGGTGGTCAACGTCGGGCTGATAATTCTCGCCATCGGCGAGGTCGTCGGCTGGTGGATGGCGCTCTACGGCATGCTGCGCATACACCGCACGCTCAGGCGGAAGCCGGAGGCGCGTGCGCTCCCCGCCGCCCCCGCCTTCGCCGCGGGCCACCTGCCGCACACGCAGGCGTCCGCGCTCCCGCCCGCGCACTTCTCGGTCACGGAGGGGACGACCGAGCTTCTCGGCTCGACGCCGCGCGAGGCCGAGCGAATCCCGATGCGCCACAAAGAGAAGGGCGACACGAGCCCTTTCGCCTGACCCGCACGCCCTTCGTGCCCTTCGCACATCATTCGACCAACATGCTAACCGCAGAGATTATCGCCGTCGGCTCCGAGCTGCTGACGCCCTTCCGCACCGACACCAACAGCCTCTGGCTGACCGACAGGCTGAACGCGGCCGGCGTCGAGGTCAGGCTCAAGACCATCGTCGGCGACGACGACGCGCGGCTCGAAGAGGCCATCCGCGACGCGCTCAAACGCTCGGGCGTCGTCGTCCTCACCGGCGGCCTCGGCCCCACCGAGGACGACATCACGCGCAAGATAGCCGCGCGCGCCCTCTCGCGCCGCCTCCTGCTCGACGAGCAGGTGTTGGAGGAGCTGAAGGCGAAGTTCCTCCACTGGGGGCGCAAGATGCCCGAGATCAACGCGCGGCAGGCGATGGTCATCGAGGGCGCGGAGGTCATCCCGAACCCGAACGGGAGCGCGCCGGGCATGTACCTTGAGCACGACGGGCGCGTCGTCGTGCTGCTGCCGGGCCCGCCGCGCGAGATGAAGCCGATGTTCGAGGGGCGCGTCATGCCGCGGCTCGCCGGGCGCGCGGGCGGCCTCAGGGTCGTGCGCCGCGTGCTGAAGGTCGCGGGGCTCGGCGAGTCGGCGGTGGACGAGCGCATCGCGCCCGTCTACACGCAGTACAAGAACCCGCAGACGACGATTCTCTTCACCAACACCGAGATAGAGATTCACCTGACGGCGCAGGGGAAGTCGGAGGCCGAGGCCGAGCTGCTGCTCGACGGGCTGGCCGGGCAGATAGAGGAGCGCCTGGGCGACTCGGTCTTCGCCTTCCGCGGCGAGAAGATGGAGGAGGTCGTCGGGCTCCGTCTCGCCGTCGGCGGCTTCACGCTCGCCACGGCCGAGAGCTGCACGGGCGGGCTCATCGCGCACCGCCTGACGGAGGTGCCCGGCTCCTCGACCTACTTCATGGAGGGCGTCGTCACCTACTCGAACGAGGCGAAGACGCGCCTGCTCGGCGTGCCCGCGGAGCTGATCGAGAGCCGCGGCGCGGTGAGCGCGGAGGTGGCCGAGGCGATGGCGGAGGGCGTGAAGCGTCGCGCCGACACGGACTTCGGCCTCTCGGTCACGGGCGTGGCCGGCCCGGGCGGCGGCACGGCGGAGAAGCCGGTCGGCCTCGTCTACGTCGCGCTCTCGGACGACGCGCACACGGAACACAAGCGCCTGATGCTGCCCGGCGACCGCAGCCTGATACGCTGGCGCGCCTCGCAGTTCGCGCTCGACCTCCTGCGCCGGCGTCTCATCTGAGCCGCGACCGCGCCCGCGGCCGAACGCGCGGGGCTCGCGCGTCGTACAAGGCGGGTGAATCCAACGCGGGAGGGCGAAATGTTCTGTCCCCAATGCGGCAACAAGCAGGGCGAGGAGCTGAAGTTCTGCAACCTCTGCGGCGCGAACCTGTTCGCCGTGCGCCAGGCCGTCGCCACGCGCGAGGCCGACGAGAAGTTCGACTGGAGCAGGACGTGGGTCGCCGAGATGTTCATGTCCGAGGCCGAGCGCAAGCGGCGGCAGGCGGAGGTGGAGCGGCAGCGCGGCGTGACCCCGGAGATGAAGCGCTACAACGAGATCAAGGCCGGCGTCATCGTGTCGTCCGTCGGCGTGGGGCTAATGCTCTTCCTCTACGTCATCGGGGGGGCCATCTTCCGCAGCGGCGAGAACCCGCCCGCCGCCGCCGAGATAATCAGGAGCGTCTGGGTCGCCGGCTTCATCCCCTTCATGATCGGCCTCGCGCTCGTCTTCAACGGCCTCTTCGTCAGCAGGAAGATAGTCGAGCTGCAAAGGCGCGGCCGCGGGCCGGAGCCCGACGCGCTCGGCGGGGGCGGGGAACAGCCCGCGCTCAAGTCGGCCGACACCTCCGAGTTCATCACCCCCGGCTTCAGCGTCACCGAGGGCACGACCAAACACCTGCGCGCCCCGAAGCAGTAGAAACAGAACCGCGAGCGGTAGCGAGCGGGTGCGGGATACGTCGTAGACATCACTGACGTATCCCGCACCCGCTCGCTACC
>DASVSK010000409.1:0-10649 GCA_036388135.1 Pyrinomonadaceae bacterium
GTCAGGTAAGAAGGGTTTCTGATGCCGGCTATCGTCCACGCGTGTTTGAGCGAGCCGTCCGCGAGGTCGAGCCGGTAGATGTAAATCCCCTCGCTCGCGCCCGACGTGTAAGTCCCCACGTAGACGAGCAGCTCGCGCGCCGACCGCGTGGGCCGAGCGAGCGCGTCCTTCTCGTCGGCGAGCGCCGCGCCGATCATGCCGAGGCCGGCGGCCTTCATAAACCAGCGCCGCGTCCAATCGTTGCTCCGTTTCTCGTCGGTCATATGGGGACGCATTGTCTGTCCGCAGCAAACATCTTTCAAGCGTCGGGGGCGGCTTTTTCAACTGTCACCGCCTCCGCGCACGCCGACGCCCTCAACCCTTCGGCGGCCGGCGTAATCTCGCCGCGGCGCACAACGGCCCGCGGCTTGCACTCTCCCAGCGCGGGTAGAAAGTCAAACTCGGGGGCGCACGATGTCAGATGTAACTTCTTTTCCGAACCGCGGGGCGCGGGCGTACGGGCTCGCGGAATGGTTCCAGCCCGGGCGGGTCCTGCTCGGGTACGCGCAGGTCTTGTTGAACCCGCTCGTCTACGCGGTAGAGGGGCTGGCGGGCGGGGCGCAGCGGCGCTGGCGGCGCGAGCGCAGGCGGCGGCTCGTCGGACGCTCGTACGACATGGCGCTTGAGATAGCGCGCCTCCTGCCGCGCGGCTCGCGCGTGCTGGACGTCGGGTGCGGCAGCGGGTTCATCGCGCACCATCTGGCGGGCGTGCTCGGCGCGCGCGTGCTGGGGCTGGACGTGCGGAGGCAGGCGGACGCGCCCATCGAGTACGTCTGCTTCGACGGCGCGCGCTTCCCCGCGGAGGCCGGGTCGTTCGACGCCGTGCTGCTCTGCTACGTGCTGCACCACGCGCAGGATCAGCGCGCGTTCCTCGGCGAGGTTCGGCGCGTGCTACCGGCCGGCGGGCTGGCCGTCGTCTACGAGGACGTTCCCGCGCGCGGCTGGGATAGGGCCGTCTGTGCCGCGCACGACCGGGCGTGGCGCGCGCGCACGGGCCCTTGCCGCTTCAGGCGCGAGGGCGAGTGGCGAGCGCTCTTCGGGTCGGCCGGTTTTGAGGTCGTCTCGGAGCGCGCGCTCTCACGCTGGCGCAACCTCGCGCACCCCGTCCGCCGCACGCTCTTCGTGCTCAGGGCGACGGACGACCCGGCGCGCGAGAGGTGACCACACAGAGACGGAGGCGCGGCTTTAGACTTTAGAAGTCTTCGAGCCGCGCCTCCGCGTCCGCGTCGGCTAGGACCTTAAACTCCGACCGACTTACTCGTACTTGAGCGCGACCAGCGGGTCTACCTTCGCTGCGCGGCGGGCGGGGACGAGGCAGGCCGCCGCGGTCACGCAGATGAGAATCGCGGAGACGGCGAGGAGCGTTAAGGGGTCGGCAGCCTCGACGCCGTAGAGCATGCTGGTCGTCAGCCTCGACAGCGCGAGCGCGACGAGCAGCCCCGCGACGACGCCCACGGCGGCGAGCTTCAACCCCTGCGCGACGACCATCCGCAGCACGTCGCGCTTCTGCGCGCCGAGCGTCATCCGGATGCCTATCTCGTGCGTCCGCTGCGTCACGCTGTAGGCCGTCACGCCGTAGATGCCGAGGCATGCCAGCCCGAGCGCCGTGAACGCGAACAGGCTCAGCAGCAGCGTCCGCCAGCGCCGCGCCGCAACGGACGTCGTCAAAACCTCTTCCATCGGGCGCACGCCGTAGAGCGGCACGTCCTTGTCGACGCCGCCCACCGCGCTGAGGAGCGCCGGGGCCGCGGCCGACGCCCCCGACCTCCCGCGCACGACGAACGACATGAGCGGCCACGGGTCTTGCGCGTAAGGGACGTAGACGGTCGGCGGCGGCGGCGAGGCCAGAGATATCTGGCGCACGTTGCCGACGACGCCCACCACCTGGCTCCACTCGTCGTCCGACTTCATCAGCTTCCCCAGGGGGTCTTCGCCCGGCCAGAAGTGGCGCGCCGTCGCCTCGTTGACGATGATGACCCTCTGCGCGCCCGCGACGTCGCGCACGTCGAAGTCGCGCCCCGCGAGCAGCGGGATGCCCATGCTGCGGAAGTAGCCGGGGCTGTTGACGAGATAGTCCGGGGCCACGCCGCCAGTTTGCGGCGTCGCCTGACCCTGCACCTCGACGCTGCGCGTGCTCCGCCCGAAGTTCAAGGGGATGCGCGAGACGACCGCGGCCGACTCCACTTCCGGCGAGCCGCCGAGCTGCTCAAGCGCCCGTTCGACGAAGGCCGCGCGCTGCGCCTTCTCCGGGTAACGCGCCTGCGGCAGCGTGAGCTGCGCGGTCAGAACCTTCTCGGGCCGGAAGCCGGAGGGGACGTCGAGCAGGCGGTCGAGGCTGCGTATGAGCAGGCCGGCCCCCGTCAGGAGCACCGCCGCCAGAGCTATCTCGGAGACGACCAGCACCCTGCGCGCGCGGTTCGAGCGCGCGCCGCTCGCGGCCCCGCGCCCGCCCTCTTTCAGCACGCCGTTCAAATCCTGGTCGGCCAGGTTCAGCGCCGGGAAGAGTCCGAACACCAGCGCCGAGCCGAGCGAGATGAGCGCCGTGAAGGCGAGCACGCGCGCGTCGAGCGCGAGCGGCGTCCCGCCCGACATCCCGCCGGGGACGAGCGCCTTCAAGGGCGCGAGCGCCCACAGCGCCAGCAGCACGCCGAGGCCGCCCCCCGCCAGCGCGAGCAGAAGGCTCTCGGTCAAAAACTGCCTCACCAGCCGCACGCGCCCCGCGCCCAGCGCCAGCCGGAGCGCGATCTCTTTCTGGCGCGTCGCCCCGCGCGCCAGCAGGATGTTGGCGACGTTCGCGCACGCGATGAGCAGCAGTATCGCCACCGCGCCGACCAGCATCATGAGCGCGGGGCGCGTCCCGCCGACCACGTCCTCGTGCAGCGAGTAGACCGAGGCCGAGACGGCCTCCACCGCTTCGCCGTACTGCTGCTTGAGCCTCCCGGCGACGGCCTTCGCCTCGGCGCTCGCCTGCTCCAGCCCCGCGCCCGGCCGCAGGCGTCCGACGACTTCAAAGTACTGCGAGTCGCGCCGCGTCGTCGGGTCCTGCGTCGGGCGCAGGGGGTGCTCCGGCACCGCGTAACGCGAAGAGGCCCACAACTCCGCCCCCTCCGGGAACTGGAAGCCTTCGGGCATCACGCCGACCACCGTCCGCGGCTCGCCGTCGAGGTCGATGCTCTTCCCCAGGACGCCCGGGTCGCCGCCGAACCTCTTCTGCCAGAGCGCGTGGCCGAGGACGACGACGCGGGGGCCGCCCGGCGCGTCCTGCGCCGGCGTGATGTGCCGCCCGTGCCGCGGCGCGACGCCCATCACAGAGAAGAACTCCGGCGAGACGACCGCCCCGCTCAGGCGCTCGGGACGCTCCCCCGAAGCCATGTTGAAGGACATCTCGCGGTAGGCCGCGAGGTGCTCGAAGGCTTGCGCCCGCGAGTAGCCTTCGAGAAAGTCCGCGGGCGAGATGGAGAAGTCATCGCCCGCCGGGTCGGCCGCGTAGACCTTCACCAGGCGCCCGGCCTCCGGGTACGGGAGCGGCCTGAGCAGCACCGCGTCGATGACTGAGAAGATGGCCGTGTTGGCCCCGATGCCGAGCGCCAGCGTCAACACGGCGACGGCCGTGAAGCCCTTGTTCTTCACCAGCGAGCGCGCCCCGTATCTCGCGTCGCGCAGGATGCTCTCCAACATGCCGCCCCCCTTCACCTCGTAAGCCGCGTCCCTGACGGAGCACACGTTGCCGAAGCTCCTCAGCGCCTCGCGGCGCGCCTCGTCGGGCCCCATCCCCCTGCGGACGTTCTCCTCGGTCTCCATCTCGACGTGGAAGCGCAGCTCCCGGTCGATGTCGCCGATGACGCCGTCGCGCCCGAGCAGGCCCCGCAGCCGCGCCCTGAGAATGTTGAGCCAGTTCGACAACGCGCGCTCCTTCAGGTGGCCTGCCGCACCTTCGAGATGGCGAGCGACAGCCTGTCCCAGCTCGCCTCCTCGACCTCAAGCTGCTTCCGCCCCGCCTTCGTCAGCGTGTAGAACTTCGCCTGCCGCCCCGTCTCGTTCGTCTCCCAGCGCGACGTGACCCAGCCCTTCAGCTCGATGCGATAGAGCGCAGGGTAGAGCGAGCCCTGCTCGACGTGGAGCATCTCCTCCGACATCTGCCGTATGCGCTGGATGACGCCGTAGCCGTGCAGAGCCCCCACGCTCAAAGCCTTCAGGATGAGCATGTCGAGCGTGCCCTGTAGCAGGTCGGCCTTCTTGTCTTTCGCCATCGGAGTCTCCCGAGCGTCAACGATACCTAGAACGGGTAGGCATCATAGGCATTCATGCCTAGACTGTCAAGGCATAAAAATGACGGCGCGGTTTCGTGAAATTAAGAGTGCGGGTTTTAAAAAGGGTGGGTGCCGGGGCGCGACCGGGCGGCGTCCCCTACGTCTCGACGACGCGGGTCGAGACCCCGAGCCAGGAGCCGGAGGCGGCGCGGCCGGCGACGTAGACCGCCACGTTTATCGCGCCGACGCGGAAGACCTTCAAGTCGGACAGGTTCTCTTCGAGCAGCCGCCGCAGCGTCTGAAAGCTGTTCGCGCCGCGGAAGAATTCGTCCGCCGTCCGCGTCTCGACCGGCGCGTCCGCGTCCCCGCCGTCCAGCCCTCGCAGGAACTCCGGCGTCGGCTCGGCCGCGCCCCAGTCGAACACCTCGAAAGGGTAGTCCGACTCGCTCATGTACGTAAGGCCGCGCGTCGCCCCTCTCAGCGCTTCCAGAAGTTGTGCGTCGGTCATCGCATGTCGTCCCTCAAAAGTTTATCGCCGGTGAAGTTATAGACGCGCCGCGCGCGCCGGCGCGATCCCGTGCGGCCGCGAATCCCGCGTTAGAAGAGTGGGAGGGCCGTCAAAAGGAGTTTCTTTATGCGAAAGCTCTACACTGTCACGGCGTCGGCGCTCGTCGAGGCACCGGCGGATTTAGTCTACGCCATCATCGCGGATTACCGCGACGGGCACCCGCACATCCTGCCGCGCAAATATTTCACCTTCCTCGCGGTCGAGCGGGGCGGGTTCGGCGCAGGCACCATCATACGCTTCGGGATGCGCGCGTTCGGTAAGACGCGCGAGGCGCGCGCCGCCGTCACCGAGCCCGAGCCCGGCCGCGTGCTGGTCGAAACGGCCATCGACGACGACGGCCCCGTAACGACCTTCGTCGTCGAGCCCGAGGGGCGGCGGGCACGCGTCACCTTCAGCACGGAGCTGCGCTCCGCCGCCGGTCTGCCGGGACTGGTCGAGCGTTTCATCGCGACAAGATTCTTGAAGCGCGTCTTCGCCGCCGAGCTTGAACAGCTCAACGACTTCGCCGTCAGGCGGCGTGACGAGCCGGCCGCGCGTCTACGCGCGTGAATGCGCGGCGACTGCGGAAATAAAGGAGGCGGCGCGCATGGTCTCAACCCTGCGCGCCGCCCCTTTTGTGAAGTCTGCCCGGTTCGGGCCGTTCAATGGACGATTATCTTTCCCTTGTACATATTCATCCCGCAGGTGAACTCGTACTCGCCCGGCTCGCGCGGCGTGACCTCGACGGTGACAGACCTGTCCTCCGGCAGGTGCGCGCGCCTCCCGAACTCGGGGAGCACCACCTCCTCGCCGCAGGGCGTCGACTCGCGCCGCGTGAAGTTGAGGCGCAGCGGGCGTCCCGCCTCGGCCGTAATGGACGCGGGCTGGTAGCCGCCCCTGACGGTGACGTCGACCACCTGCGCCCCGCCCGCGGCTTCGCTCGCCGCGACGGACTCGCCCCTCCACAGCCAGAAGTACCAGACTATCCAGCCGATGACGCCGAACCCGACGAGCGTGACAACTATCTGCGTGGCGTTCATGACCTCACCCCCTTCCCCCGCCCCGGCGCGAAACGGCGCAGGCGGTTGGCGTTCGTCACCACCGTGATGCTCGACGCGGCCATCGCCGCCCCGGCGATGATGGGCGAGAGCAGAAGCCCCGCGACGGGGAACAGCACGCCCGCCGCCACGGGGATGCCGAGCACGTTGTAGACGAACGCGCCGAACAGATTCTGCCTGATGTTCCGGAGCGTCGCGCGCGAGACCTCGACGGCGGTGACGACGCCCCACAGGCTACCGCCGACGAGCGTGACGCCGGCGGCCTCGATGGCGACGTCCGTGCCCGTCCCGACCGCAAAACCGACGTCGGCCTGCGCCAGCGCGGGCGCGTCGTTGATGCCGTCGCCGACCATGCCGACGAGTCGCCTGCCGCGCCGCCCGCGCCCCTTCAACGTCGCGCCCTCGGCCTGTAGCAGCTCCACCTGTCGCGCCTTCTCTTTGGGGAGGACTTCGGCCAGCACGCGGGTGATGCCGGCCTGGCGCGCGATGGCCTTCGCCGTGCGCTCGTTGTCGCCGGTCAACATCAAAACCTCGATGCCCATCCGCTTGAGCGCGCGGACGGCCGCGACCGAATCCTCCTTGATGGTGTCCGCGACGCCGACGACACCCGCCGCGCGCCCGCCGACCGAGACGAACATGGGCGTCTTCCCCTCGTCGGCCAGCCGCGCGGCCAACCCCTCCAACTCCCCGAGCGCGACGCCGCCGCGTGCCATCAGCTTACGGTTGCCGACCGCCACGGCCCTGCCTTCGACCAACGCCTCGACGCCGTGACCCGGCACCGCCGCGAAACGCTCGGGCTCGCCGAGCGCGAGCCCGCGTGCGCGCGCGCCGACGACGATGGCCTCCGCCAGCGGGTGCTCGCTCCGGCGGTCTGCCGTCGCCGCCAGCCGCAGCAGCTCGCCCTCGTCAAAGCCTTCGAGCGGCAGAACGTCGGTCAGCTCCGGCCTCCCCTTCGTGACGGTGCCGGTCTTGTCGAGCACCACGACGCTCAGCCCCGAAGCCGTCTCCAGCGCCTCGCCGTCGCGGATGAGGACGCCGTGCTCGGCGGCCTTGCCGACGCCGACCATCAGGCTGATGGGCGTCGCCAGACCTAACGCGCACGGGCAGGCGATGACGAGCACCGCCACCGTCGTCACGACCGCGTGGTTGACGGCGGGCTCGGGGCCGAAGTTGAACCAGGCGAGGAAGGTGAGGACGGCGACGATCATCACCGACGGGACGAAGTAGGACGAGACGGAGTCGACCAGTCTCCCGATAGGCGGCTTCGAGCTTTGCGCGCGCCGCACCATCTCGACGATGCGCGCGAGCGCCGTGTCCGCGCCCACCTTCGTCGCACGGAAGGTGAACGCGCCGGTCTTGTTCACGCTCGACCCGACGACCGCGTCACCGGCCCTCTTGTCCACGGGCACCGACTCGCCCGTGACGACAGACTCGTCCACCGCCGACTCGCCCTCGACGACGCGGCCGTCGACCGGCACCTTCTCGCCGGGGCGGACGAGCACCGTGTCGCCGACGACGACTTCGTCAACCGGGACGTCCAGCTCGCGCCCCCCGCGGACGACGCGCGCCGTCTTCGCCTGTAGCTCCAGCAGTTTTCGGATGGCGTCGCTCGAACGTCTCCTGGCCTTCGCCTCCAACGCCTGCCCGAGCAGGATGAGCGCGATGACGATGACCGCCACCTCGAAGTACATCCCGCGCGTGCCCGCCGGGAAGAGCACGGGCGCGACGACCGCCGCCGTCGAGTAGCCCCACGCCGCGCCCGTGCCGAGCGCGACGAGCGTGTCCATGTTCGTGTTGTGGTTGAGCAGGCCGTTCCACGCGCTCTCGAAAAACTGTCGGCCCGACCAGAGGAGCACCGGCAGCGTCACGACCGCCGAGACTATGCCCGTCAGTCGGTGGTGCGGCATCAACGCCTCGCGCAACGACGGCACGAACTCCGCCAACATCAGGAGCAGCAGCGGGACGCCGACCGCCGCGGCGAACCAGAACTTCCGGAGCATCGTCCGGTAACTATCCTCAAGCGCCGCTTCAGCGCCGCCGCCCTGCCCCTCGACACGCGCCGCCTCGTGTGGCCTCTCGACGGCTACGTGATGAGGGTGGGCGGCCGAGTCCTCATGTGAATGGGAGGTTGGGCGTTGCGCGTGCGAGGCCGACAAGACGGCCGGGGCGCAGCAGCCCGCGCGTACAGTCTCCGGGGCGGCCGGCGTGCCGGCGTCGAATTTCGTCTTGCACCCCGGCGAGCAGAAGTAGAACGTCTCCCCGCCGCGAATGCTCACGCCCGCGGCCCTCGCCGGGTCGACCGTCATCCCGCAAATGGGGTCGACGAATACGGTCTCTGTCTCCGCCGTCGCTTGCATCTCTTTCACCTTCTCTCCGTGCCGCGTGGTCTTAGCCTTCCGCGGCCTCTAAGCCTTCGCCCCGGGGCTAACGACTCTCAAGCCCTGCGCTTTCGCCCCTTCAACCCTTCCGACCTGTGCGCGGCGTGCTCGACCGCCGAGCCCTCGATGAGCCCGCAGATGTGGCCGGGCGCGCGCCCCACCTCGTCCCACTCGGCGAGCGTCTGCTGTAGCTCCTTGCGGTGGCGGTGCAGCTCGCGCAGACGCTCGTCGAGCTCCGCCAGTCGGCGGCGTACTATCTCGCGCACCTCGTCGCAAGGGCTCTCGCCCCTGCGCGCGTCCTCGACGATGCGCCTCACCTCGTCGAGCGAGAAGCCGAGCGCCTGCGCCTGCTTGATGAAGGCCAGCCGCTCCAAGACCTCCTCGCCGTAGACGCGGTAGCCGCTGTAGGTGCGCGACGGCCTTTCGAGCAGCCCGCTCTTCTCGTAGAACCTGAGCGCCTCGACGCCGACGCCGCTGCGCTTCGAGACCTCGCCTATCTTCAGCATCCTGCGCCCCTCGTCCTCGCCGACCAGCCGCGCGCCCCTCTTCGTCTCCCGCATCTCTTCAAGCCTCCCGCACGTCGGATGCACACAGTATAAAGTCTGTATTCAGCTACAGGGTCAAGCGGAAAAATTTTCCGCCTCAATGTCCCGCGTGGCCGCCGCCGCGCCCGCCCAGACGGATGCGCAGGAAGGCTTTGTAAGAGACGGGATTTCTCCCGTAGACGGCGTCCAGGATTTCCGGCTTCGAGTAGAAGGTCGTGTCACCGCCGAGGCCGAGCGAGTACGTGTCGCCCCGGTAGAGGTCGCGCACGTAGCCGAAGGTGTATGCGCCGACGCGGAACTGCGGGTGTGCGTGGTCGCCGAAGCCGAGGCGTCGGAGGTCTTCCTCGCGCAGAATCTCTTTCTTGTCCACCAGCTCAAGCCGCGTGTAGACGTAGTTGCTATCCATGAAGTTGAGCGTCGACTCAAGCGTGTAGCCGTTCAACGTGAAGGTGTCGTCCCCGTGCTGCTCGCGGTTGCGACCCCAGATGAGCGCGGCGGCAAGGTTGCCGCGTCGGATGGGGCGGTTGTACTGGACGGAAGCCGTCTGCCGGCGCGTGTCGCCCTCGTGGAGCAGCTCCGGGTTCTTCAGGAAACCGTAGGAGTACTGGAAGACCCAGTTGCGGTCGGGCGCGACCGAGACGCGCACCGAGCGCGAGCCCCACGGCCCGGCCTCGAAGCCGTACCTGTCCTCGTCCGGCTCGCGCCCGTTAAAGACCGAGCCCTCCACCTTCAGCCAGCGGTAGGTGAAGCCCGTGGTGAAGACTCCGAAAGAGATGTGCGTGGAGTCCTGTAGATGGTGCGACAGCGGCGCGGACGGGTTCTCGGAGGCCGACGCGCGGTGCATGAAGGCGACGGGGCCGAGCGCCGGCTCGCCCGGGTAGCCGAAGTAAGCGAACCACGAGCCGCGCTCGCCGACGGGCAGCGTGTACCTCGCCGACAGCTCCATCAGGAGGTCGTGCGGGTGCTGCGCGTCGATGATGGGCCGCCCCTGGTAGACCTCGCCCGACTGGAAGAGCTGCGGCGAGCCCGCGCCCGAGTAGGTCAAAGGCTCCGCGCTGAACATCCCGCGCAGCTCAAGCGTCCCGCGCCCGACCCGCCGCGTCGCCATCGGCATGATCCAGTTCTGCGACTCAAACTTCGTCACCCCGCGCGGCCCGCCCTGTGCGTTGACGCCGAGCTTCGCCTCGCCGTGAAACATCAGCGTCCACTCGCCCGCCCGCTTGTGCAGCATGTAGGCGGGCGTCGAGGCCGGCTGCCAGGCGGTGCCCGAGCCGTCGCGGTTGTCCGCCGCGGACGCGCCCGCCCCGTGCGCGTCGTGCCCTTCCATGCCTGCGTGTCCGTGCGCGTGTTCCGCGCCGGGTGCCGGCGTGGGGGTAGGCGACGGCGCGCGCGAAGGCGTTTGTGCGGGCGAAGCCGTCGGCGTCGGCGAAGCTGTAGGCGTGGGCGTCGCGGCGGGCGTGGGTTGAGGGTGCTCGTGCTGGTGGTGCTGCGCCGCCGCATCGTGCGCGGCGGCGGAAAGTGTCAACAGCGCGACGAGGATGACGCGCCCGAGCGTCGTGCCCGAGTTTGAGTGTTTCATGACTTCCCTCCGAAAAATTATTCCGGGCCTTTCTCGACCCACGGGGGGAGTCTAAGGTCTGTAGTCGTCTACAGAGTCAAGCCCTCTTCGTTTTTATTTAACAACCTTGTGTCTGTAACAGATTCTAACGGGCCGCGCCGGGAACTTCCGCCTCCATCAGACAGCGAATCAGGCATTCGTAGTCTGTAAAATCTTCGACGACGTGGCCGGCCCCCGCCGCGCGCAACATCTCGGCCTCCGCCCCGCGCCCGAC
>DASVSK010000410.1:0-4114 GCA_036388135.1 Pyrinomonadaceae bacterium
CTCTTCGGCGACTCCTCGACGCGCTACGAGGACGCGCAGACCAACTCGAAGCTCTACGCGCGGCTCGACCGCGGGCGCTCCTACCTCCTCTTCGGCGACTTCGAGACCGAGAACCGCGACTCGGGGCTCGCCTCCTACACGCGCAAGCTCACGGGCGTCAAAGTCCACCTCGAAAACTCGAAGGGCGACTACGTCTCGGTGACGGGCGCGCGCCCCGACACCTCGTTCGCGCGCGACGTCTTCCCCGGCGGCGCGCTCGGCTTCGCGCGCCTCTCGCACGCGGAAGTCCTGCCCGGCTCCGAGACGCTCGTCATCGAGGTGCGCGACCGCCGCAACCCCGAGACCATCCTCTCGCGCGAGGCGCTCATCCGCTCGGTCGACTACAACCTCGACGCGGCCACCGGCGAGGTCTTCTTCCTCCGCCCCATCTCGTCCTTCGACTTCTCGTTCAACCTCGTGCAGGTCGTCGCCACCTACGAGTACCGCGCCGACTCGATGTCGCAGGCGGTCTACACGGCGCGCGCCTACAAGCACTTCGAGGGGCTCGGCCTGAAGCTCGGCCTCTCGCTCGTCGACCAGCGGCAGGGCGATTCCGGCTCCTTCGTCCTCGGCGGCGTGGACGCCGAGAAATCCTTGCCGCGCGGCGGCAGCCTCCGCGCCGAGTGGGCCACCTCGCGCGGCCGCGTCGCCTCGGGCGGCAACGTCTTCTTCGGCGGCGGCGACTCGGACGACCGCCACGACGGCAACGCCTACCGCGTAGAACTTGACCAGCCGCTCGGCTTCCGCGAGACTCGCCTGCGCGCCTCGTTCGCGCGCGCCGACGGGGGCTTCCTCAACCCCTTCGGCCAGACGGTGACGCCGGGCTCGCAGCGCGCCGACGCCTCGGTCGAGATGCGCGTCTCGAAGACGGCGCGGGCGCGCTTCTCCTTCACCGACGAGCGCAACCGCACGGAGAACGTCGACAACTCGCGGCAGACCGCATCGCTGCTCTGGACGCAGCAGTTCGGCGAGCGCCTGCGCGCGACCTTCGGCTTCGACCACCGCCACTTCGAGGACGCGACGACCGGGCGCGAGACCGACTCGAACCTCGTCACGGTCGGCGCGGATTACAGGGCGACCGACAAGCTCCAGCTCTCCGCCAAGCGCGAGCAGAACCTGGGCGAGGCCGACCCGACCTACCCGGACCAGACGACGCTGGCGGCCACCTACCAGTGGAACCAGTACACGAAACTCTTCTTCACGCAGCGGCTCGCCTCCGCGCCCATCACGCCCATCGGCGACGTCTCGGGCACCGGCTTCGCCGCCACGGGCGCGCGCAACGAGACGGCCGTCGGCGTCGAGACCAAACTCGGCCGCTTCGCCAACCTCAACACGCGTTACCAGTTGGAGAACGGCGTCGGCGGCACCGACAGCTTCGCCGTCATCGGCCTCTCGAACCGCCTGCCGCTGAGCGAGGGGCTGGCGCTCGACTTCGGCTACGAGCGCGGCTTCCACCTCAAGGGCGCGGGCGAGAGCTTCAACGCCGCGCACCTCGGCTTCGCGTGGCAGCCGGTCGAGGGCTTCCGCACGACGGGGCGCTACGAGCTGCGCGACCGCGGCGGCGTCGGCTCGGTCGTCACGCTCGGCGCGGCCGGCCGCCTCGGCGACGGCGTGACCTCGCTCGGGCGCTTCCAGCTCTCGCGCGCCAGCTTCGCCGGGCGCGAAAGCTCGGCGCTCGCGGCGACGGCCGCGCTCGCGTGGCGGCCGCTGCGCCGCGACTCGGTCGGCCTGCTCTTCAGCTACACGCGGCGAGACCTCTCGCAGCAGAACGGCGCGGGGCGCGCCGACACGCGCGACCGCTCCGACACGCTCTCGGCCGACGGCTACTACCAGGCGACGCGCGACGTCGAGCTTTACGGACGCTTCGCCCTCAAGTTCGGCGACACCGCCTCGCAGGGGCTCGCGCGCGTCTCGACGCTGACCTACATGACGCAGGCGCGCGCCGCCTACCGCCTCGGCCGCTACTTCGACGTGGCGGGCCAGGGGCGCTGGCTCGCGCAGCCCGTCACGTCGACCGCGCGCGCCTCCTTCGGCGCGGAGGCCGGCTTCTGGGTCATGCCCGACCTGCGGGTCGGCGGCGGCTACAACTGGACGGGCGCGTCCGAGCCGGGTACCGTGGGGCTCGCGCCCGCGCGCCGCGGCTTCTATTTCACCATCTCCTCGAAGCTCTCCAACCTCTTCGACCTCTTCGGCACCGGCAAGTCGGGACTCGCCGGCGAGAAGGGGCACGAAGAAGAAGAAGAATAGGCGCGGCCCGCGCCCGACCCGTATGACGAATCGGCCGGAGAAGGCGAGGCTCCTGTGCGCGGCGCGGCTTTTACGCGGCGCGGCCGGCGGGCTGCGCGCGCTTCTTCCGGCGCTCCTGCTCTGCCTCGCGGCCGCCGCGACGGCGCGCGCCGACGACAACACCGTCTACGTCAACGACATCCTCTCGCCCTACACGGTCTACGCGCTGGACGCGACGACCGGCGCGCTCGCGCCCGCCGGCAACCTCTCGTTCAGCTCGATAGCGATGGCGCGGCGCGCCAGCGACGGCCTCGTCTTCTACACCGAGTACGGTGTCAACAACGGCCGCGTCGCGACCTGGAACCCGGCGACGAACGTCAACACGAACGTCGGCACGCTCGGCGGCGGCATACGCAACTTCCCGCGGCTCACCTTCAACGCGGCGGGCGTGCTCTACGGCATGGACGACCAGTCGCGCCTCTACACCGTCAACACCGGGACGGGCCGCGCGACGCTCGTCGGCACCGTCTCGGGGTTCCCGGCCAGCATCCGCGGCGACATCGCCTTCGCGCCGAACGGCACGCTCTACGCCACCACCGGCGACAGTTCTTCGCTCTACACCATCAACACCGGCACGCTGACGGCGTCCCTCGTCGGCGCGACGGGGCAGACCAACATCGCGGGCATGGGCTTCGTCGGCGGGGGCCGCCTCATCGCCGTCGAGAGCAACGCGTCCGACGACGTCACGAGCCTCAGCCTCGTCAACGGCGCGGCCACCGTCATCACGACGCACGCCATAGACCTCTACGACATGGCCGCGATGACGAAGTTCGCCGACCTCTCCGTCACGAAGACCACTTCGAGCACCTTCGTCGTCGGCTCGAACGCCTCCTACACCATCACGGCGGCGAACGCCGGGCCGCACAGCGCGAGCGGCCCCATCACCGTGCGCGACGTGCTGCCCGCCGGGCTGACCTACGTCTCGGCGGCGGGGACGGGGTGGACGTGCTCGAACGCGGGCGGCACGGTCACCTGCACGCGGGCCGGCCCCGTCGCCAACGGCACGACGCTGCCCGCCATCACGCTCACCGTCGCGGTCGGCTCTGCCGCCGCCCCGAGCGTCACCAACACCGCGACCGTCGCGGGCACGACCTTCGACCACGTCGCGACGAACGATAGCAGCAGCGTGACGAGCGCCGTGCTGACCCAGACCGACCTGACCGTCGCCAAGACCCACACGGGCAACTTCGCGCAGGGGCAGAGCGGCACCTACACCATCACCGTCACGAACTCGGGCGGCATCGCTTCGAGCGGCACCGTCACGGTCACGGACACGCTGCCCGCGGGCCTGACGCCGGGCACCGCGACGGGCACCGGCTGGACGTGCGGCACTTCGGGGCAGACCGTCACCTGCACGCGCTCGAACGCGCTCGCGGGCGGCGCGAGCTACCCGGCCATCAGCGTCCCCGTCGCCGTCGCCGTGAACTCGGCCCTGAGCGTCACGAACACGGCCTCCGTCTCGGGCGGCAGCGACAGCAACACCGGCAACAACACCGCGAGCGACCCGACGACCATCAACGGCGTCCCCGACCTCACCGTCGCCAAGAGCCACGCGGGCAGCTTCACGCGCGGCGCGACCGGCAGCTACGCCCTCACGGTCAGCAACGCGGGCGGCGGCGCGACGGGCGGGGTCGTGACCGTCAGCGACACGCTCCCCGCCGGGCTCACGCCCTCGACGCAGGGCGGCACCGGCTGGACGTGCGGCGCCGCGGGGCAGACCGTGACCTGCACGCGCTCGGACGCCCTCGCGGCCGGGGCCAGCTACCCCGCCATCACGCTCGTCGTCAAC
>DASVSK010000411.1:0-5989 GCA_036388135.1 Pyrinomonadaceae bacterium
CGTCGCCTGACGCCAGACGCCCGGCGCGGGCGGAAGTTCAATCAAAGGGATGACGAAAGGGAGACTCTGACGATGACGGAAGACAAGTACGCGCCTCGGCGTGAGCACAAGTTCACCTTCGGGCTGTGGACGGTCGGCAACCGCGGGCGCGACCCGTTCGGCGACGCGGTGCGCCCCTCCTTGCCGCCCAACGACGCCGCGCGCCTGCTCGGCGAGGTCGGCGCGTGGGGCGTCAACTTCCACGACAACGACCTGGTGCCCGTCGACGCCGCCCCCGCGGAGCGCGACCGCATCGTGAGGGAGTTCCGCGGCGCGTGCGAGGAGAACGGCCTGACGGTGCCGATGGCGACCGTCAACCTCTTCTACGAGCCCGTCTTCCGCGACGGCGCGTTCACCGCCAACGACGCGCGCGTGCGCGCCTACGCCTTGCAGAAGACGATGCGCGCGATGGATTTGGGCGCGGAGTTCGGCGCGAAGATATTCGTCCTGTGGGGCGGGCGCGAGGGCGTCGAGACCGACGCCTGCCGGCGCGCCGACGAGGGCGTCAAGCGCCTGCGCGAGGCGCTCAACTACCTGTGCGAGTATTCGCTCTCGCAGAAGTACGACTACCGGTTCGCGCTCGAAGCCAAGCCGAACGAGCCGCGCGCCGACATCTACATGCCGACGACGGGCGCTTACCTCGGGCTCATCCCGACGCTCGACCACCCGGAGCTGGTCGGCGTCAACCCGGAGGTGGCGCACGAGCACATGGCGGGGCTCAACATGACGCACGCCGTCGCGCAGGCGTGGGAGGCCGGGAAGCTCTTCCACATCGACCTGAACGACCAGGTGCCCGGCCGCTACGACCAGGACCTGCGCTTCGGCTCGGCCAACCCGAAGACGGCCTTCTGGCTGGTGAAGTTCCTCGAAGACGTCGGCTACGACGGGCCGAGGGCCTTCGACGCGCACGCCTACCGGACGGAGGACTACGAGGGGGTGAAGGACTTCGCGCGCGGGTGCATGAGGACTTACCTGATTCTGAAGGACAAGGCGGCGCGCTGGAACGCCGACCCGGAGATAAAGTCGCTGCTGGCGGAGATGGCGGCGCTCGACGGCGACGGCGGCGGCGCGAAGTTCGAGAAGGGCCGGGCGGCCGAGCTGCTCGCGCGGGACTTCGACCGCGCGGAACTCTCCGCCAGGGGGCTGCGCTACGAGCGGCTCGACCAGTTGACGATGGACATCCTGCTCGGCGTCCGCTGAAGCGCGGCGGAGGCCGCGGGCGTTGATTCCCAACGGAGTGTGCGAAAGATGATTCCCAAGCTGGACACACTGAGGCGCGTCACCGAAGCGGGGCTGGTGGCCGTCGTCCGCGCCGAGACGGCCGAGCAGGCGACGCGCACGGCCGACGCCGTGCTCGAAGGCGGCTGCCCCGCCGTCGAGATGACCTTCACCGTGCCGGGCGCGCACCGCGTCATCGAGGCGCTGGCCGCGCGCTACAAGCCTTCCGAGCTGATACTCGGCGCGGGCACCGTGCTCGACCCCGAGACGGCGCGCATCGCCATCCTCTCGGGCGCGTCCTACGTCGTCTCGCCGTCGCTCAACGTCGAGACCGTGCGCCTTTGCAACCGCTACCAGGTGCCCGTCATGCCGGGCGCGATGACGGTGCGCGAGGTGATAGAGGCGTTGGAGGCGGGGGCAGACGTCATCAAGCTCTTCCCCGGCGAGGCGTTCGGCCCCTCCATCATCAAGGCCATCAAGGGGCCCCTGCCGCAGGCCCCCCTGATGCCCACGGGCGGCGTCGACCTCTCCAACGTCGGCGAGTGGATCAAGGCCGGCGCGGTCGCCGTCGGCGCGGGCGGCAGCCTGACGGGCGCGGCGAAGACGGGAGACTTCGCCGCCGTCACGCGCGCGGCGCGCGAGTTCATCCGGAAGATAAGTGAGGCGCGCGGGGAGTGACGCGCGGCGGGGCGGGAAGGTTAACGCGGCGGGGGCGGGAGGAGCGACGATGAGGGTTGTCACGTTCGGCGAAATCATGATGCGGCTGGCGACGCCGGGGCGGCTGCGGTTTTCACAGGCCAGGGAGTTGGAGCTGACCTACGGCGGCGGCGAGGCCAACGTCGCCGTCTCGCTCTCCAACTTCGGACTCGGCGCGCGCTTCGTCACGCGCCTGCCCGTCAACCCCTTCGGCGACGGCGCGGTCGCGCTGCTGCGCTCGCACGGCGTCGACACCTCTTTCGTCGCGCGCGGCGGCGAACGCATCGGCGTCTACTTCCTTGAGACCGGCGCGAGCCAGCGCGCCTCCGTCGTCGTCTACGACCGCGCCGGCTCCGCCGTCTCACAGGTCGGGCCCGGCGAGTTCGACTGGGCGGAGGTCTTCGACGGCGCGGGCTGGTTCCACTTCACCGGCATCACGCCGGCGCTCGGGCCGAAGGTGGCGATGGCGACCGCCGAGGCGTGCCGGGCGGCGAAGGAGGCGGGGCTCACCGTCTCGTGCGACCTCAACTACCGGAAGAAGCTCTGGACGCCGGCGCAGGCGAAGGAGACGATGACGTCCCTGATGGAGTGGGTCGACGTCGCCATCGGCAACGAGGAGGACGCCGAGAAGGTCTTCGGCGTCAGGGCCGAGGGCGCGGACGTCGAGGGCGGGCAGGTCTCGGCCGAAGGGTACGAACAGGTGGCGCGCACGCTCGCGGAAAAGTTCGGCCTCAAGTCGGTGGCGATCACCTTGCGCGAGAGCCGCTCGGCGGACGAGAACGGCTGGTCGGCGATGCTCCTGCACGAAGGGCGCGTGCACCGGTCGCGCAGGTACGACGTCCGAATCGTCGACCGCGTGGGCGGCGGCGACTCGTTCGCCGCGGGGCTCATCTACGGGCTGGCGACGGGCAGGGGCGCGCAGGACGCACTGGAGTTCGCCGTCGCCGCCTCGTGCCTGAAGCACTCCATCAGCGGCGACCTCAACCTCGTCTCGGTGGCGGAGGTCGAGAACCTCGTCGGCGGCGACGCCTCCGGGCGCGTCCAGCGCTGAGCGTGCGCGCGCCGAGGACACGCGGGCGAAGGCGCGCCCTCTTTTTCGCGGCGGCGGCCGTCATGCTGCTGGCCTGTGGTCTCTACGTGTCGGTGTCGCGTTCGTCGGGTGAGGCGGTGGCTGAGCACCCATATTTCAAGCAGGACGCGCCCGGCCGCCCCCTCGTCATCGCGCACCGCGGCGGGGCCGGGCTGTGGCCGGAGAACACGCTCCACGCCTTCGAGCGCGCCGCCGCGATGGGCGTGGACGTGATAGAGACGGACGTCCGCGCCACCGCCGACGGCGAGCTGGTCGTCATCCACGACGACACGCTGGGGCGCACGACCGACGGAGCGGGGCGCGTCCGTGCGATGACGCTGGCGGAGCTGAAGCGGCTCGACGCGGCCTACCGCTGGTCGCCCGACGGCGGGCGTAGCTTCCCACTGAGGGGGCGCGGGCTGACCGTGCCGACCCTGCGCGAGGTCTTCGCCGCGCTCCCCGGCGTGCGCTTCAACATCGAGCCCAAGCAGTCCGACCCGCCCATAGCCGCGCCGCTGTGCCGCATGATACGGGAGCACGGCATGACGGCGCGCGTGATGGTCGCGGCCTTCGGCGGCACGGTCATGGAGCAGTTCCGGCGCGAGTGCCCGGAGGTCGCCACCTCGGCCAGCACCGCGGAGGTGGCGGGCTTCCTCGCGCTGCAAAGGCCCGGGCTGGCTGGCTCCTACGGCCCGCCGATGCAGGCTTTGCAGGTGCCAGAGTCGGCCGGCGGCGTGCGCGTGCTGACCGCGGATTTCGTCGCCGCCGCGCACGCGCGCAACCTGCGCGTCCACGCCTGGACGGTCAACGACGAAGGCGACATGCGCCGCCTCCTCGGCCTCGGCGTCGACGGCGTCATGACCGACTACCCCGACCGGCTCTTAAAGGTTCTGGGCCGCCCCGACAAGCGTTGACGCTCGCCTCAAAGACTCGCCACGGCATGAGGCGGCGCGCGAACACGCGCGGGCTACAGGTCGGCTTCGACGGCGCACGCGTCGAGGATGAGACGCTTCAGGTCGCCGAGCGTGCGGCAGGCGTTGACGGCGTCGGCCCCGGCCAGAACCTCCAGGCGCTCGCCCTCCTTCCGGAAGACGGCCGGCAGCGGCACGCCCGAGACGCCGTAGCGCGCCCCCAGCTCGTCGGCGTGCAGGAACTCAAGCGGCCTGCCGAGGCGGTCGAGAAATTGCCTCCACTCGCCGCGCATCCCGACGGCCGTGTGCGTGAGCGCGCAGAGGTTGCACGCGTACGTCCCCGGCGAAAAGATTTTGTGCGCCACGTCGGCCAGCGCGTTGAAGACGCCGCTGTCGGCGTTGTAGACGAAGACCAGTGCGGCCCGCGCCGGCCGAGTCTCTTTCATCACCCCTCCCGTTTTCACACCGCGCCCCCGCCCCCGGCGCGCGCCGGGGCCGCCGGAGTTAATGGCATCCGTTCCGTAAAAATTTAGCCCCCGCGGGTCGAAAGTTCAATCGACCCGTCGCGCGCTCTTTTTAACTCCGCGTCCCGCGCGTCCGTGTTAAAAATGTTCGCATGAGCAGAGTGCTGGCGGCGGTGATGCCGGGGCCGGGCGAGCCGGTCGAGCTGCGCGAACTGGACGAGCCGGAGCTGGAGCAGGGCTCGGCGCTGCTCGCCGTCGAGCTGAGCGAGGTCTGCGGGACGGACGTGCATTTGCAGCGCGGCCGCCTCGCGGGCGTGCCCTACCCTCTCATCCCCGGCCACGTCTCGGTCGGGCGGCTCGAAAAGATTCGCGGCCGGCTCTTAGACGTCGAGGGGCGCGAGTTCCGCGAGGGCGACCGCGTCACCTTCCTCGACGTCCACCGCACGTGCCACGCCTGCTGGCACTGCCTCGTCGCCAGGTCGACGACGCGCTGCCCCTCGCGCAAGGTCTACGGCATCACCTACGGACTCGAAGACACGCTCGCCGGGGGCTGGGCCGAGAAGATTTACCTCAAGCCGGGGACGCGCTCGATAGCACTGGGTGACATGGACGCCGCGCGCTTCATGGCCGGGGGCTGCGCACTCCCGACCGCGCTCCACGCCGTCGAGCGCGCGGACATCCCGCTCGGCTCCACCGTGCTCGTCCTCGGCTCGGGCCCCGTCGGGCTCTCGGCGGTCGCGCTCTCGCTGATGCGCGGCGCGCTCCGCGTCATCTGCACCGGCGCGCCCGCGTCGCGTCTCGCGGCGGCGCGCGCCGTCGGGGCCGCGGCCACGCTCGACGTCGAAGCGCACACGCCCGAAGAGCGCGCCGCGTGGGTTCTGGGCGAGACCGGCGGGCGCGGCGCTGACGTCTGCATCGAGGCGACGGGCTCGCCCGGCGCGGTCGTCGAGGCGATGCGCTACGCGCGCGACGCCGGGACGGTCGTCGTCGTCGGGCAGTACACAGACCACGGCGAGGTCTCCTTCAACCCGCACCTCGACCTCAACCGGAAGCACCTCGACGTGCGCGGCTGCTGGGGCTCCGACTTCTCACACTTCTACCGCGGCGCGCGACTGATGGCCGACCCCGAGCGCTCCGCCCCGTGGGCGCGGCTGGCGCTCGACACCTACCCGCTGGCGCGCGCGGGCGAGGCGCTCGCGGCGGTCGCCTCGGGCCGCGTCGTCAAGGCGCTCATCGACCCGCGCGCGCCGAACTAGCCGCTCGGCCTCACCTCGGCCCCCGACCCCCGGCAGCTCCGGCTCGGCCTCCGGTTCAACCTCTAGGCCGCCCCGCCGAAACGTGTTAAAGATTGAGGAGAGCCGCCGGGGAAGTAGACAGTAGACAGTAGACAGTAGACAGTAGGCAGTAGGCAGTAGAAAACTCTTCTCAGGCCCGCGGTCAGTTTGAGAATCGCCGCGCCCGCAGAGCGGAGCCTACTGACTACTGTCTACTTTTTCAGGAGGAGACAGTACATGCAAAGCGTCAGGTTTCATGAGTTCGGCGAGCCGGCCGAGGTTCTGCGCGTGGAGGACGTGCCGCGGCCGGATGCGGGC
>DASVSK010000412.1:0-9573 GCA_036388135.1 Pyrinomonadaceae bacterium
TTACTATCGCCATCGGCTGCTGGATCTCCTTGCCCGGCTCGCCCGAACCGAGCGCGAGCGGGATGAGTCCGACGCCCGTCACGAGCGCCGTCATCAGGATGGGCGAGAGACGCTCCATAGAGCCCTGCACGATGGCGTCACGGAAGGGCACCCCCTCTTCCACCATCAAGTGGGAGTAGTGGCTGATGAGCATGATGCCGTTGCGGGTCGCGATGCCGAAGAGCGTGATGAAGCCGACGAGCGAGGCGACGGAGAGCGTCCCGCCCGACAGGAACACCATCAAGACACCGCCGATCAGGGCGAGGGGCAGGTTCGCCATCACGAGCAGGGCCGGGCGCACGGATTTGAGCGCGACGTAGAGCAGCAGGAAGATGCCGCCGACGGCGACGAGCGAAAGCAGCACTATCTGCCGCGACGCCTTCTCCTGCGACTCGAACTGCCCGCCGTACTGCACGAAGTACCCCTGCGGCAGTTGAACTTTTTGACCTATCGCGGCGCGTACGTCCCCGATGACGCTCCCCAGGTCACGGTCGGCCACGTTGGCCTGGATGATGATGCGCCTCTGGACGTTCTCGCGGTTGATCGTGTTCGGCCCCTGATCGACCCTCACCTCGGCCACCTGGCCGATGGGCACTTTCGCCCCCGTCGGGGTGTCGATGAGCGTCCCGGCGATTGATTCGACCGACCGGCGCGCCGAGTCGTCGAAGCGCACGAGCACGTCGTAGGTCTTCTGCTCTTCGAGCACCTGCGAGGCGACGTGACCGTTGAAGGCGGCGTCCACCGTGTCCGCGAGGTGTTCCGCACTGAGACCCACGGCCGCCGCCGCCTGGCGGTCCATGTTGATCTGCACCTGCGACACGCCGACCTGCGGCTCGACGAGGAGGTCGACGACGCCCTCGACCCCCTCCATCGCCTCGCGTATCTCCCCCGCCTTGTTGCGGAGCGTGGCGAGGTCTGGCCCGAACAGCTTGATGGCGATCTGCGCGCGCGTGCCCGACAGCAGGTGGTCGATGCGGTGCGAGATGGGCTGGCCGACTTCCACGTCGATGCCGGGGATGCGCGCGAGCTTTTCCCTGACCTCCTCCGTCACCTCGGCGTGCGAGCGGTCGCTCTCCTTCAGGACGACTTCGAGCTCGTTGGCGTTGACGCCCGCCGCGTGCTCGTCGGCCTCGGCGCGCCCCGTCCGCCGCGTGGTGGAGACCACTTCCGGGACTTCGTGCAACGTCCTGTCGACGACGTTGCCGATGCGCACCGATTCCTGGAGCGATGTGCCCGGGGGCAGGGTGGCGAGGACGTTGTATGAACCTTCGTTAAAGGGAGGCAGGAACTCGCGGCCCATGAACGGGACGAGCAGCACGGCGACCAAAAGCATCGCGGCGGAGGAGGCGATGATCTTGTACGGGTGCCTGAGCGTCCAGTCGAGCAAACGCGCGTAATGCCGCTTGAGCCACACGACGAGCCGTGATTCCTTTTCGTCGCGGATCACTTTCGAGCGCGCGAGCAGGAAGTAACAGAGCACGGGCGTGACCGTCAGCGCGACGACGAGCGAGGCGACGATGGCGACGATGTAGGCGAACGCGAGCGGCGCGAACATCCGGCCCTCGAACCCGCCGAGACTGAGCAGCGGCAGGAAGACCAGCACGATGATGAGCGTCGCGAAGACGATTGAATTCCTGATCTCGCTCGACGCCTTGTAAATCACTTCTACGACGGGGGCGGGCGCGGCCGACTGGGCGTTCTGCTTGAGCCGCCTGAAGACGTTCTCCACGTCCACGATGGCGTCATCCACTAGCTCGCCGATGGCGATGGCGAGGCCGCCCAGGGTCATCGTGTTGATGCTGATCCCGAAGTAGCTCATCGCGAGGATGGCCGTGATCAACGAGAGCGGGATGGCCGTCAGGGAGATGAAGGTCGTGCGGAAGTTCCACAGGAAGAGGAACAGCACGACCGTCACCATGACGCCGCCTTCGACGAGCGCGCGCCGGACGTTGCCGACGGCTCGGTTGATGAAGTCGGACTGCCGGAACGCCTTGGTGTCTACGACGACGTCCGGCGGCAGGCTGCCCCTGATGTCGGCGAGCGTCTTCTCGATGGCCTCGGTGACTTCGAGCGTGTTGGCGTTCGGCTGCTTCTGGATGGTGGCGACGACCGCCGGCTGCATGTTGAAGCCGCCGTCCCCGCGCCGGAGCGCCGGGCCCACCGAGACTGAGGCGACGTTCTTGACGAGGATCGGCGTCCGGTCGCGCACCGCGATGACCGAGTCCCCGATGTCTTCGGGCGAGTGGACGCGGGCGCGCCCGCGGATGAGGAACTCTTCGTTCGGTCTCTCCAGGAAGCCGCCGGAGGCGTTGGCGTTAGAGTCGCCGACGGCCTCTATCACCTGTTCCAGCGTCAACCCGTGGTCGGCGAGTTTGGCCGGGTCGACCAGCACCTGAAATTGCTTCTTCTCGCCGCCGATGACGACGACCTGCGAGACGCCGGGCACCCCTAAGAGCCGCGGGCGCACCACCCAGTCGGCGAGGCTGCGCACCTCCATCGGCGAGGTCGTCTTCCCCGTCATCGAAAGCATGACGATCTCACCCATCGTCGAAGAGATGGGGCCGAGCACCGGGGGCGAGACGCCCTCCGGCATTCGCACCTGTTGCAACTTCTCGGTGACGAGCTGGCGCGCGCGGAAGATGTCGGTGCCGAACTCGAACTCGACGAAGACGAGCGAGATGCCGATGGCCGAGTTAGACCGCACCCGGAAGACGCCCGCCGTGCCGTTCATCGCCGACTCGATGGGCAGCGTCACGAGCGACTCGACCTCTTCGGGCGCGAGGCCGTGCGACTCGGTGACGACGGTGACGGAAGGGGCGGTCAGGTCGGGGAACACGTCCACGGGCGAGCGCAGGGTGACGTAGCCGCCGTAGACGAGCAGGGCGACCGCCGCCACCATGACGAGCAGCCGGTTGTGGAGCGACCACTGGATAATTCTGTTCAGCATGTTCTGGCCTACGGCCTTACGTCTCGTGCGAGTGCGCGCCCGCGTCGGCCGGCCGCATCTCCTGGAGCCTAAGCTGGTAGGCGCCCTGCGTCACCACGCGCTCGCCCTTTTCGAGCCCGGAGAGCACCGCCACACGGTCCCCGTACTCGTCGCCGAGCGTCACCTCCCGCCGCTGGAACTCCTCGCCCGAGAGCAGCACGTAGACGATCTTCTTGCCCTCGTTGTCGAGCACCGCCTCCTTCGGGACCATCATCGCGGTGACGGACTCGCCGGCGTCGAGCCGCACATCAGCCTGCATCCCGATGCGTAACGCGCGGCCCGAGTTGGGCACCTGGAAGACGACCGTGGCCGCACGCGTCCGCTCGTCGATCACCGCCCCGGTGTCTACCACCACGCCCCGAAACTCCTGCCCGGGATACGCGGCCGTGGTGAAGGTGGCGGTCACGTTGCCCGCGAGGCGGTTCAGGTCGCGCTCGAAGATGGGGGCCTCGATCCAGACCTCATCGAGGTTCGAGATCTCGACTATCCCCTCGCCCGGCTGCACCTGCTCGCCCAGGGACTTGTGGACTTTGGTGACGTAGCCGCCCAAGGGGGCGCGCACCGCGTAACTGGAGTTGGCGCTCCCGACTCTGATGGCGGACGGGGCGGCGGGCGAGACGGGCCTCGCCGCTGTGAGCACGTCGCGGCGCTTGACCGCCACGTCGTAGGCGGCCTGCGCCGTCTCGCGCTCGGCCGCGGCGGCCTCCACCTGTCTTTGCGAGAACGCCTTGCGCTCGAAGAGCCGCCGGGCGCGCTCCTCTTCCCTCCGGGCCTGCTCCAGCCGGACGCGCGCCGCCTCGACCTCTCCCCCGGCCGCGCGCCGGTCGCTCTCAAGCCGCGCGTTCTCGACAGCCACTTGGGCGTTCTGCGCGCGCACCTGAGCGTTCTGGGCCTCGACCTGGGCGGCAGCCGCGCGCACCTGCGCCTGCTCGGCCGAGGTCGCCGTCTGCTGGAGGACGGCGATGGTCTGCCCGGCCGCGACGCGCTGGCCGACTCGCGGCATCTGCCCCCCGGAGAGGATGCCTCCGACGGGCGGGGCGACCACAGCCTGCCTGTTCGCCGCCGGCACGACGCGCCCCGTGGCCGTGATCTGGCGGGCCACGGTCTGCTCTTCCACCTGCGCCAGCTTCATGCGGATGAGCCACTGCTGCTCCATCAGGAACGTCACCGTGCCCGTGGGCGAAGAGGCGGCCGGCGCTTCGGCCTTCTCCTCCCCGGCGGGGCCGCGGAAGAAGAGCACGTAAGTGAGCACCGCCAGCGCCAGCGCCGCCACCGCCGCGACTATCAACACCTGGTTGCGGCGCCGAGGGGTGTCCCCTTCCACCCTCACCTCCGTCGTCACCTCGCGCTCCACGCGCACCTCGCGGCCGTCGCCGTCGGTCTGCTCGACCGTGCTCTCCTCGACCCGCTCCTCGTCCTTCATCTCTCCGCTCATGGTTTGATCTCTGTGCCGGTCGCCAGCTCCAGTTGGAAGACGCTCGTGTAGTAGTTGTAGAGCGCCCGGTAGTAGCCCGCGCGCACCTCGGACCTCGTCCTCTGTGCGTCGAGGAGCGTGATCAACGGCGTCACCCCCTCGCGGTAGGCGGCCAGCGTGACGTCCCGGGACTCGTCGGCCTGCCTCAGTATCCCGGCCTCGTAGGCGTTCACCATCTCGCGCGCCGTCTCGTAGGCGCGGTAGGCCGACTCCACCTCGGCCGCCGCCCTGTTGCGCGCCTGCCGCACGCCGGCCTCCGCGACCAGCTCCTCCGCCTCGGCCCGGGCGACGCCGCCCTGGTTGCGGTTGCCGAACGGCAGGGGCACGGTGACGCCGGCCACCCCGGTGTTGTCGGGCCCGACCCGGCGGTAGCCGACCGAGGGGGTGATCTCGCCCTTGCCACGCGAGCGCTCAAGTCTCGTGACCGCGCCCGAGAGAGCCGCCTCCGCCTCCGCCACGCGGACTTCCGCCCTGTTGGCCAGCGCCGCCTGCCTGAGGCCGGCGAGGTCGAGCCGGGCCGTGCGGCCCTCCATCCGGGCGGCGACCTCCATGGTCTCGGCCCGACCGTAGTCGCCCCCGCCGAGCATCTCGAGGAGCCGGACGTTCGCCTGCCTGAGCGTAAGGTCGGCGTTGGCTACCGCCGAGTCGACCTTGATCCGCTCGAGGCGGACCTTGATGAGTTCGCCCTCGGCGATGTCCCCCTCCTCGAAGCGGGCGGTGCTGAGGCGAACCAGCTCTGCGAAGTTGTCGCGGTTCTCCCGCTCAAGCAGGAGCAGAGCGCGGGCGAGCGCCGCCTCGTAGTAGGTGCGCTTGAGGTCAAAGAGGCGGCGCTGGAGCACTTCCGTCAGCCGGGCTCCGGCCGCCGTCACCGTGCGCTCGGCGACCTCCGCGCGAAGGCCGCTGCGGTTCCCCAGCTCGATGGGCTGCGCGACTACGAAGCCGACCTCGTAGAGGCGGTCGAACGGCGTCTCCCCCGAGACCTGAAGGTTCTCGGCCGTGACGGTCAAACCCGGCCGCGGCCGCAGCCGCGCGCCTACTCTTTCGGCCTCGGCCACCCCCACTTCAAGGCGAGCCGCCTCGACGGCGAGGTTGCGGCGAAGGAACTGCTCGGTCGCCGCCTCGAGCGTCAGCGAGTCCGAGTGGGGCGGCGTACCCGCCGTCAGAGTTTGCGCCGGGGCGATCAAAGTCGTCACGCACGCGAGCAGTGTCGCCGCGATGGCTCGGAAGTATTTGGTCACGGTCAGGCTCTTCACTCCACCTTGAAATCCGTCAACGACATCCGCTCGTCGAGCTTCTCGTTCTTCACTCGGAACTCGATGTCGTAGTCGCCCGCCGCCGGGATCGAGACTTCGGCGACGTAGATGCCCGTCACCTTCCCCACCTTCGCATTCACCTGCCCGACCTCGGCGCCCCCCTTCGAGCGGACGTTCAGGGTCACGTCTGCCTTTTCGACCGGCGTGCCGTCCGAGAGGTCGGTCAGGTGGATGAGGAATTGGCTGGCCTTACCGGCCTGAAGCCTGTCGTACTCGAAGAAGTTCTCGATGCGGTCGGTGAACTCCGTCCGCGACTCCGCCTCCTCCTCTTCCGCGTGCTCGGCCCCGGCCTTCTGGTCGGAGCCGCACCCGGCGAACGCGAGGGCCGCCAGCACCAGAAGCAGGAGCAGCGTCTGACGACGGCGTGTAGTTTTTGCGGGCGTGGCTGTCAGTAGTTCTGTCGGCATCGACGGGAGTACCCTCTAGCTTAAAAGTTGAATGAAGGACTCGGTGGCGCGGTGCACGGCGAGCGGCGCCAGAACCGAGACGGACAGGAGCGTCAGCGTGAAGAGCAGGGCGAAGGCCGCCGCCCCGGCTCGCGGGGGCCGTGCGAGGAGCTCGGAGCGTTCGGGCGACGGCAGGGAGTCGGCCAGCGAGACCAGCCGATGTACCCGCCGCTCGAACCCCTTTACGCCGTCAGGCATGAACCCCGAGGCTGCGACGAGAGGTCCGGCGGAGAGCCAGGCCCCGGCGCGGCGGACTCTCACGAGCGCGTCGGCGATCTCCAGAGGCTCGGCCGTGCGCGCCGCCGCTACCTCGTCGCAGACCATCTCGACCTGCTCCGCACGCCAGCGCAATATGAGGCGCGAGAGCGGGAACGCGAGCGACAGGTAGCTTGCGACCGAGAGAATGAGTTTGACGGCGTTGTCGCGCCGCGAGTGGTGCGCCGCCTCGTGCTCGATCACCCCCCGGAGTTGTTCCGGCGTGAGAGCGTTCAGCAGCCCTGAGGAGAGGATGAGCTTCGAGCGACGGAAGCCCCACACGAAAGAGAGCGGACAGTCGCTCATCACGAGCCCGACGCCCATCCGGTGACGCCCCGCGGCCGCGCGGACTACTTCGACCTGTTCGGGCCGGGGCGGAACGGCCCCCATCTCCAACCGCCTGACGACGCGCCCGACGCGCGCGTAGCCACTCGCGCTCGACCACGCCGCGAAGGCCGAGGCGGCCGCGGCGAATGCGAGTGTCGCGTAGGCCAGCCGAGGTTCGAGCGCGGCCGTCAGGTCGCTGAGCAAATGTAGCCGGTGCAGGGGCGCGGGGTGCGCGGCCCCGAAAGCCTCCTCGCCGAGCCACCACTCGGGCAGGAACGCGGCCGCGACGATCCAGGTCGCCGCCACCGGAGGAAGTAGAAGCCCCAGGGAGTAGACGCGCGTAAGGGTCAGCGGGTGCGGCCCCCACCAGCCGCGCAGCGCGGCCGCGCGCGCGCCCCACGCGAAGGCTGTGCCGCCGAGCGCGAGCAGCGTCCCGAAGAGGATGAAATTTTCTACGGCCGTGACGAACACTACTTACCCTTTGGCTTACCAGCGGCGCCGCCCTTCTCGCGCCGCTTCTCCCTGATAACTTCTTCGAGGCGGTCGAGCGCCTCCGCGTCGTTGCCTACCAGGTCGACGAAGGCCGAGATGGCCGGCTCGGTGAGCTGCCCGAGCAGCGCGCCGATGACCTCCTGCGCCACCCCTCGCTCGAACTCTTCGCGCGTGTAGCGCGGCGAGTAGACGAAAGCCTTACCCTTCTTCTCACGCAACAGGTAGCCGCCGGCGTGCATCCGGTCGAGCGTCGTGAGTACGGTCGTGTGGGCTATCTCGCGCTTCTTGCGAAGACGCTCCTCGACCTCGTTGACGGTCAGCCCCGGCTCGCGCCAGAGTGCCTCCATCACCTCGGTCTGTAACTCGCCGAGCACGAGCGCGGCGCCGCGCGCGCCGGGCTTGAAGCCCCGCATGGTGATCTTCAGGTTGTTACGCATGGTTGCCGAATTCTCCCGAGAGCGTCCGGGGAGAAGGTTCACAAGTATAAAGAAGGAATGCCCGCGATACAACTACACGCCGTAGTCGAATCCCCTGTAGAGAATAATTCTGAATCAGGCCGCTAACGAACTCCCGTTTTAAGTGCGCCTTCATGTCAGGCGGGAGGAACGTACACGCGTCGACCGGCCCGCCGCGTGCCGACAAAAGTGCTTGACCCCGGAACCGGTTCGGCACTTTATAATGCGGACGTGACGAGCGCCACGGCGAGAGCGGGGTACTTGCGTTCCGGCGAACTGGCGAAGGCCGCCGGCGTGAGCACAGACACGCTGCGCCACTACGAGCGCAAGCGGGTGCTCGCGCGCCCCCGCCGCGCGGCGAACGGCTACCGGCAGTACCCGCCCGAGGCGCTCGCCAGGGTGCTCCTCGTGCGGCGCGCCCTCGCCGTCGGCTTCACGCTCGACGATCTCGCCCGCGTGCTGTCGGTCAGAGACCGGGGCGCCGCGCCGTGCAAAGACGTGCGTGCGCTCGCCGCAGCGAAGCTGGCGGAGGTCGAAGAGCGACTCGCCCAGATGACCGAGTTGCGAGACGAACTGCGCGCCACCCTGAAGGAATGGGACGGCCGCCTATCGAAAGTGCCTGACGGCGGGCGCGCCGGTCTGCTGGAGTCACTCGCCGCCGGAAGCAGTAAGGGCAAAGCGGGGGCGGCTAAAACCGACCTGAGAAGAAAGGGGAGCAAGGCTGATGAGAAATAAGATCTTCACGGCGGCGGCACTCGCCGCTGCACTAATCACGGTGGCCTCCGCCGGCGTCTACGCGCGGCAGCAGGAGGGGCAGCACCCTGCCAAAGGACACGGACACGACAATCATACGGAAGGGGTGAATAAGCGCGGCGACCGTGTGATGGGCTTCGACCACACGAAGACGACGCACCAATTCCTGCTCCACCCGGACGGCGGCGCCATCAAGGTCACGGCGAACGACGCGGGCGACAAGCAGAGCCGAGACCGGATCAGGAAGCACCTCGGGCACATCGCGAAGATGTTCGCGGCGGGGGATTTCAAAGCCCCGATGCTGATCCACGACCGGACGCCGCCGGGCGTCCCGGTCATGCAGCGGCTGAAGTCGGAAATCAAATACGACTACGAGGAGGCGGAGCGCGGGGCGCGGGTACGCATCAGGACGGCCAGCCCGGAGGCGCTACAAGCCGTCCACGAGTTCCTGCGCTTTCAGATCGAGGATCACAAGACGGGCGACACGACAGAGGTGAAGCCGCAGGGCTGATAGTCAAAGCGATGGTCAAAGCGGCGGTGCCCGCGCGACGTTTCTCGTCTAAGCGGCTTCGGGTCGGCGCGCCCGGATGTTCAGCCGGCAGTAATCGAGTAGATAAGGCGGGTCGTCCCCGGCGGCCAGCTCCGTAAGTTCGTCAACGAACCGCCTGCGCAAGGGGCCTGCGGGGAGTCGCGCCAGATGCCCGTGCATATTCACGGTCGTCAGAAACTCGCGGAACTCGTCCGCCCCGGCGAGGATGGTCGGGGCCGGTTCGAGGCCCGTCACCACGTCGGCAAAACCCGCCGCGCGCAGTCGCTCGGCGGTGGTGACGTCGTCGGCGAACTCTCTGGGGTCGCTCCAGCCGGAAAAGTATGCGGCGTAAGGCTCGGTCGCCGTCAGCACCGACGCGCGGCGCATCAGCCGCGCGACGTTAGGCCCGCCGCCGCACTGAGCGACGAGCCAGCCGCCCGGCTTCAGGCTGTCGTAGATGCCGCGGAACAGGCGCGGGTGGTCGGGCAGCCAGTGGAAGGCGGC
>DASVSK010000413.1:0-3243 GCA_036388135.1 Pyrinomonadaceae bacterium
CGGTTCCAGAGGTTGCGCGGGCTCATCCGCTGTCCGAGCTGGAAGCCGGCAGCCTCGGCGGCCGCGGGGCTGTCGAAGACCTTCACTTCGTACTGGGCGGCGAGGTCTTTCGGGTGCATTTCGGCCTACTTGTGCTCCTTCGGCAGCGGGTCGCGCCCGTCGCGGAAGATTTCGCGGAAGCGCCGCTCGTCGGGCGTCTGGAGGATTTCCAGGCCGTAGGCGCGGCGCTGCGCCAGTTGCTCGCGCTGCACCTCGGAGAACTCCGGCAGGTGGAGCGCCGTCCAGCGGTTCTCCATGAACTCCAGCGGGTAGTCCTTCCGAAGCGGGTGGCCGTCCCAGTCCTTCGGCAGCAGGAGGCGGCGCAGGTCCGGGTGATTTTTGAACGTCACGCCGAACATGTCGTAAGCCTCGCGCTCCATCCAGTTGGCCGTGCGCCAGACGCCGGTGACGGTCTCGACTCCCTCTTCGCCCGCCGCCGCCTTCAGGCGCACGCGCACGTTCTTCGGGATTGAATAGAGGTTGTAGACGACCTCGTACGGCGCTTCGTCGCGCTCGGGCCGGTGGACGCAGGTCAGGTCGCTCAGGTAGTCGAACGGCGTCTCCGTGTCGTCGCGTAGCGCGAGGCAGACGTCGGCCACGGCGTCGGCGCGCACGTGAACCGAGAGTTGGCCGATGAAGGTGAACGCGCCCTCGACCGCGTCGCCGAAGCGCTCGCGCAGACGCCTGACGAGCGGGTGGTCGGGCGACTCGACCGGCTTCGGCCCCTCGTCCTTCTTCTTGACGGGCGGCTTCGGCACCCCGGCCCCGGCCGGCGCGGCAGGCTTCGCGGCTCCGGGCGCGGCGGGCGTCTTCTCCGCGCCGGGCGTCGCGGCGGGCGTCTTCGCGGCGGCGGCGTCTTTCAGAGCGGCCGCGCGCGCCTTGGCCTCCGCGATCTTGGCCGCGCGCTCGAGGTCTGCCTGCGAAGGGCTCTTCGCGGGGTCGCCGACTTCGGGCGACTTGCCGCCGGGCGGCTGCGCTTCCACGCCGCCCGCGACCGTCGGCGAACTCCCCGGGCCTTCGGCCTGCGCGGCGGCCGCGGCGGCGGCCTCCTTCCTGGCCTTCGCCTCGGCGATGGTGCGTTCAAGCCGCGCTTTCTTCTCTTCGGGTGTCTCGTTGGCGGGCGGGGCCGGAGGTTTCGGCTTCGGCGCGGGGGGCTGTGTCTTTGCAGCTTCGCCGGAGTCGGCTGGGACGGTCGTGCCGGAAGTCGAACTTCCCGAGGGCGCTTTGCCCGTCAGCGCGGCCTGGCTTTCGGGGGTCGGCCGCGGGAGGTGCGCGTCCGGCGGCGGCGGGAGCGTGCCCGCGTCCGGGGCGGCGGCTTCGGGCGAGCCGGGGGCTTTATCGTCGGTCGGTGTCGAGGGACTGTCGGGCGCGCGGCGTGTTTCGTCGCCTTCAGACGGTGAGGGTGGGCTTGATTCCGGAGGGTTTTTGGGTTCGTCCGTCATCGCGTCCTAAGGCTCGATTCCCGGTAAGGACGTGGGTCGGGGAACTGCTCGCGTCCCTACTCGCTGATGAATGCGGCTTGTATAACTTTCAAGATACGGAACGGAAAAGCTGCAAAGGCTGGTCAGCGCGTTTTTAACACGCGATTTGTACGCCTGTCAACAAACAAGACACCGGCCGCGCCGCGCCCACGCGGGCGGGCAATCCGGGAGGCCGCCGCGCGCATCCAAGTCCTTGCGAGGCTTGACGATGCGCGACGCCCGAAAGTAAGATGGGGCTTTGTTCGAGGGCACCTGGCGCTCACTATCAGAGAGGATGTTGAAATGAAGCAAGGAATCCACCCCGACTACCACGAGATCACCGTCCACTGCGCCTGCGGCAACGAGTTCCCGACGCGGTCGACGAAGAAGGGCGACCTTCACGTCGAAATCTGCTCGGAGTGCCACCCGTTCTTCACGGGCAAGCAGAAGCTGATCGACACCGCCGGCCGCGTCGACCGCTTCAACAAGCGCTACGGCAAGAAGACGCCCGCCGAAGCGCCGGCCGCCACGACCGAGGGCGCGAACGCCTGAGTTTGACCCGGCAGCGCGCAATGACGCCGATTAGACGCCGCCAGTATTAGCTACCCCGAACCCGGACGCCGACCTTTCGCGCCCGCGGCACACGTCTTTCCCCACGGGAGCGAAAGAGGAGCCGCAAACGCAGGTCGGCGTCTTTCTTTTGTTAATGGTCAACGGCGAACAGTAAATGGTAGTTTAGAAGACGGCCCTCGCCGGAGGGCCGCCAGACCATTCGCCATTTACCATTCACCATCTACCGTTCGCGATCTACCCACGGAGTGAAAATGAGCGCCAGCGAAAAAGACCTGATTGTCGGCGGCCAGGCCGTCATCGAGGGCGTGATGATGCGGACGCCTTCGGCCTACGCCGTCGCGGTGCGCCGGCCCGACGGCACGATCACGCACACGGGCGCGAGCCTGCCGAAGTGGAGCGACAAGTACCCGGTGCTCAAGTTCCCCGTCCTGCGGGGCGCGGCCGTGCTGGTGCAGTCGATGGCGCTCGGCATCAAGGCGCTCAACTACTCGGCCGCCGAAGCCTACGAGGCCGAGGAGGCCAAAGAGGTCGAGGTCGCGCTCACCCCGGCGGTCGTCGAGGGCGAGGGCGACTTCGCGGGCATCACCGGCGGCGTCCCCGGCCTCTTCCCCGTCCCCACGAGGAAGCGCCCCGAGGACGAGTTGAAGCGCGGCTCGGCCGCGGCCTTCGGCTCCATCGCCTTCGCGCTCGTCTTCAACGTCCTGCTCTTCGTCGTCGCGCCGCTCGTGCTCACCAACGCGCTCTTCATCGGCATGGGCTGGGCCGACGGGCGCATGACCGGCCAGGCCGACCGGCAGGCGCAGGCCGCCGACGCCGCGACGCGGCGGGACGCGCCCGACGGCGCGCAGCCCGCGGGCGCTGCGGCCGCCGACGCGCCCTGGTACGCGCGCGCCTACGACGGCGCGCGCGGCTACCTCAAGCCCGTCAAGCCGAACGTCGCCTTCAACCTCATCGACGGCGCGATCCGGATGGCGCTCTTCATCCTGATGATCAGCAGCTTCTCGCTCTCGAAGGACATCCGGCGCGTCTTCGAGTACCACGGCGCGGAGCACAAGACGGTCTTCAACTGGGAGTCGGGGCTGCCGCTGTCGGTCGAGAACGCGCGCGTCCAGCCGCGCCAGCACCCGCGCTGCGGGACGAGCTTCCTGATGGTCGTGATGCTCGTCTCGAT
>DASVSK010000414.1:0-10033 GCA_036388135.1 Pyrinomonadaceae bacterium
TAGCGCTCAACCGTCACCCGAAGGTGCGCGACAGCGTCGTCGTCCTCGCCAAAGACAAGGGCGGTAACGACGTGATGGTCGCCTACTACGTCGCGCGGCAGGCCGTCCCCGGCTCGGAGCTGCGCGAGTTCCTGGCCGAGAGCGTCTACGAAGAGACCATCCCGAGCATGTGGATGCACCTGCGCCGTCTGCCTCTGACCCTGAACGGAAAGGTCAACCACGCGGCGCTGCCGGGCCTGGAAGAGGTGCGCGCGCAGAACCGCCAGCGTTACGTCGCGCCGCGCACGCTGGAGGAGCGCGCGCTGGCGGGCATCTGGGCGGACGTGCTCGGCGTGGAGCAGGTCGGGCTCGAAGACAACTTCTTCGAGCTGGGCGGCCACTCGCTCTTAGCCACGCAGGTCATCTCGCGCGTGCGCTCCGCCTTCGGCGTCGACGTGCCGCTGCGCAGCCTGTTCGAGGCGCGCACCGTGGCGCTGCTCGGCGAGGTCGTCGCCCGCGCGGCCGGGGAGCGCGACGCAGCGCCGCCCATCCCGCGCGCCGAGCGCACGGAGGCCCCGCCGCTCTCCTTCGCGCAGCAGCGGCTCTGGTTCATGGATCAGTTGGAGCCGGGCGGCAGCGCCTACAACGTGCCGACGGCGCTCGGCCTCAAGGGCGCGCTCGACGCGGGCGCGCTCGCGCGCAGCCTCGAAGCGGTCGTCGCCCGGCACGAAAGTCTCCGCACGACGTTCGGCCTGGCGGCCGACGGCCAGCCCGTGCAGGTCATCGCCGACAACATGAGCGTACCCGTGCCGCTCGAAGACCTGCGCGGCCTGCCCGAAGACGTGCGCGAGGACGAGGCGCGGCGTCTGGCGCGTGCCGAGGCCGAGCGCCCGTTCGACCTGACGCGGGGGCCGCTGCTGCGCGCGCGGCTGCTGCGGCTCTCCGACGAGGAGCACGTCCTGCTCGTGACGATGCACCACATCGTCTCGGACGGCTGGTCGATGGGCGTATTCGTCCGGGAGGTGGCGGCGCTCTACGACTCGTTCGTGCGCGGCGTGCCCGCGGGGCTGCCGGAGCTGCCGATTCAGTACGCGGACTTCGCCGTCTGGCAGCGCCAGCACCTGACGGGCGAGACGCTGGCGCGACAGCTCGACTACTGGCGTCAGCAGTTGGGCGCGCGCGTCGCGCCGCTCGAACTGCCGGCCGACCGCCCGCGCCCGGCCGCGCCCACCTTCCGCGGCGCGCAGCTCAACTTCTCGTTCGACCCGGAGCTGGCGCGCGCGCTGGGCGAGCTGAGCCGCCGCGAGGGCGCGACGCCGTTCATGGTGCTGCTCGCCGCCTTCAAGGCGCTGCTCCACCGCTACACGGGGCAGGAGGTCATCTCCATCGGCACGCCCATCGCCAACCGCACGCGCGCCGAGCTGGAAGGGCTGGTAGGCTTCTTCGTCAACACGCTCGTGCTGCGGACGAGCGTGAGCGGCGGGCAGAGCTTCCGCGAGCTGCTCGGGCGCGTGCGCGAGACGGCGCTCGGCGCTTACGCGCACCAGGACATCGCGTTCGAGAAGCTGGTCGAAGAGTTGCAGCCCGAGCGCAGCCTCAGCCACACGCCGCTCTTCCAGGTCATGTTCATCTTTCAGAACACGCCCTCCGAGGCGCTGGCGCTGCCCGGCCTCGACGTGCGGCCGCTCGACGCCTACGGCGGCACGGTCAAGTACGACCTCGTGCTCAACATGCGCGAGGACGAGGCGGGCCTGCACGGCACGCTGGAGTACGCCACCGACCTCTTCGACGCCGCGACGGTCGAGCGCCTGCTCGGGCACTTCGAGAACGTGCTGCGCGGCGTCGCCGCCGACGAGCAGCAGAGGGTCGCGCGGCTGCCGCTCCTCGGCGACGACGAGCGGCGGCGACTGCTCGAAGACTCGGGGCTCGTCGACGACTACCGGCGCGGCCGCCGCCTGCATGAGCTGTTCGAGGCGCAGGCCGCCCGCGACCCGGAGGCGACCGCGGTCACGTTCCGGGGCGAGCGCCTGAGTTACGGCCGCCTCGACGAGATGGGCAACCAGGTGGCGCGCGGGCTCGCGGGTCTGGGCGCGGGGCCGGGGCGTCGCGTCGCGGTCATGCTCGCGGACGGCCCGCTTCAGGTCGCGGCGCTGCTCGGCGTCCTTAAGGCCGGCTGCGCGTTCGTCTGCCTCGACTCTCATCACCCGACGCCGCGCCTGCGTCAAGTCCTCGACGAGGTCGAGCCCGCCTGCCTGCTCACGGACGAAGCCTGCGCCGCCGGCCACGCCGGGCTGTTCGTCGAGTCGGGGCGTGCCCTCCGCCCCGTGCTGCTCGACGCGGGCAGCGCCCACGGCGCGTTGCTCGAAGCCGCGCACGCCGTTGACGGCGCGGCCTGGTTCGCCCACGAATCGACGGCGAGCCCGGCGGTCGAAGTCGGCGCGGGGGAGCTGGCCTACGTCGTCTACACCTCCGGCTCGACGGGCCGCCCCAAGGGCATCATGCAGACGCACGAAAGCTTCTGCCAGTTCGTCGACTGCTTCGGCAAACAGTTCGGGCTCGGGGCGGGGGAGCGCGTCGCGCAATGGGCCTCGGTCAGCTACGACGCCGCCTACGCCGAAATCTTCGGCGCGCTCTGCAACGGCGCGACGCTGTGCATGACGACGCAGGCGACGAAGGCCGACCCGCGCGCCGTCTACGAGTGGGCGCGCGACGAAGAGGTGACGCTGCTGCAAAGCGTGCCGAGCTTCTGCCGGCAACTGCTGCTGGTCGTCGAAGACGAGGTCGCGGCCGGCGTGCGCGAGCCGCTGCCGCGTCTGCGCGCGATGCTCGTCGCGGGCGAGGTCCTGCGCCCCGAGCTGGCGCGCGCGTGGCTCTCGCGCTTCGGCGGGCGCGCGCGCCTCTACAACCTCTACGGCCCGACCGAGTCCGTGCTCGCCACCTGCCACCACGTCGCGCAACTGAAGGCGGACGAGCATTCCGTGCCGGTCGGCCGCGCGCTCGCCGGGCGGCAGATTCTCGTCCTCGACGGCGAGGGCGAGCCCAGCCCCGTCGGCGTGCCGGGCGAAATCTACGTCCGCAGCCCCTACCTCGCCGCCGGCTACTTCGGCGACGACGCGGAGACCGCGCGGCGCTTCCGCCCCGACCCGCTGGAGCCGGGCGGCGCGTGCCGCCTCTACCACACGGGCGACCTGGGCAGTTGGCGGGCGGACGGCACGCTGCGTTTCCACGGCCGCGTCGACCACCAGGTCAAGGTGCGCGGCGTGCGCGTCGAGCTGGCGGACGTCGAGGCCGCGCTCGCGGGGCACGCGCGCGTGAGGGAGTGCGCGGTCGTGTTGCAGGACTACGGCGACGGCGACGCGCGGCTCGTGGCGCACGTGCTGGCGCAGCCCGGCGCGGAGGCCGCGGAGCTGCGCGAGCACCTGCGCGCGGCGCTGCCCGACTACATGATGCCGGCCGCCTTCGTCCTGCACGAGCGTCTGCCGCGCACCGCGAGCGGGAAGATAGACCGCCGCGCGCTGCCCGCCCCCGACGCAGGGCCCGCGTCGGAGCCGGGCGCGGATTTCGTCGCCCCGCGCACCGAGCTTGAGCGCGAAGTGGCCGAAGTCTGGCAGGCGGTCTTGCGCGTCGAGCGCGTGGGCGTCGAAGACAACTTCTTCCACCTGGGCGGCCACTCGCTGCTCGCCACGCAAATGATTAACCAACTGCGGCAGAGGTACGAGGTCAATCTGCCGCTGCGGGGCTTCATCGAGGCCCCGACCGTCGCCAGCCTGGCCGGCAACATCGCGGCCCTGCGGAGCGTGCGGCACGACGACCTCGGCCAACTGGAACGGCTGCTCGCGCAGGTGCAGGCCCTCTCGGAAGACGAGGTCCGCGCCCAACTCGTGCAGCAACCCCCCGCAACCATCCTGACGGCCGCCGGGCGCGCGCCCGCGGACTCGCCACGGCCCGAAGACCACGACGGCCCCAACCCCTAACCCTCAGCCAAAGAGAAAAACGAAGCTGTTAAGCAGCAAGGAGATTGAGTAATGCGACTTAAAGGTGATCGTCTCTCCATATTCGACGTCTACGAAGTGGCGGTGAATGGAGCGAAAGTCGAGCTGGACGCGCAGCAGATGGAGAAGGTCGCGCAGACCTACGAGCGCGTCCAGAAGTGGGGCGAGGCCAAGCAGCCCATCTACGGGGTCAACACCGGCTTCGGCGAGTTGATCCACGCCATCATACCCCCGCAGTTCAAGAGCGAGCTGCAATACAACCTCCTGCGCACGCACGCCGCGGGCGGCGGCCAGCCCTTCGCCGACGAGGTCGTCCGCGCCATCATGACCGTGCGCCTGAACTGCCTGGTGCGCGGCTTCTCCGGCACCAGCCCGCAGGCGCTGACCCTGCTGTCGGAGTTTCTCAACCGCGGCATCCACCCCGTCATCCCGCAGCAGGGCTCGCTCGGCGCGAGCGGCGACCTCGCGCCCCTCTCGCACATGGCGCTGCCGCTCATCGGCGACGGCTACGTCCGCTTCAAGAACGAGGTGCGCCGCTCCTCCGAGGTGCTGGAGGAGGAGGGACTCAAGCCCATCACGCCCGGCTTCAAGGAGGCGCTCTCCTTCATCAACGGCACGTCGGCCATGACCGGCACGGCCTGCGTCGCGCTCGTCAAGGCGTTCAAGCTGCTCCAGCTCGGCATCATCGCCTCGGTCGACTTCATCCAGTGCCTCGGCGGCTCGACCCGCGCCTACGACCCGCGCGGCCACGAGCTGAAGAACCACCACGGCCAGATCGCCGTCGCCCGCTCGCTGCGCGAGCTGCTGGCGGGCAGCTCGCTCACGCGCGAGCACGCCGAGCTGATGAAGACCATCTACGCGCAGACCATCGACAGCGACGACGTCGTGGACACGCAGGTCTACCTCCAGCACGCCTACACGCTGCGCTGCATCCCGCAGATTCTCGGGCCCGTGCTCGACACCTTCAACTTCTGCCGCCAGCTCCTCGAAGAGGAGGTCAATTCGAGCAACGACAACCCGCTCTTCTTCCAGGAGGCCGAAGACTCGTTCCACGGCGGCAACTTCCACGGCCAGTACATCGCGATGGTCAGCGACTACACGAACATCGCGCTGACCGAGATCGGCGTGCTGGCCGAGCGCCAGCTCAACCGCCTGCTCGACCCGGACCTGAACAACGACCTGCCGGCCTTCCTGGCGCACGGGCAGAGCGGCCTCTTCTGCGGCTTCGAGGGCGGGCAGTACCTCGCCACCTCCATCGCCTCGGAGAACCTCGACCTGGCCGCGCCCTCGTCGGTCAAGACCATCCCGTCGAACGGGCAGAACCAGGACGTGGTCAGCATGGGTCTCAACTCGGCGCGCAAGTCTTTGCAGCTCTGCGAGAACGTGACGACCATCCTCGGCGTGCTCGTCGCCGCCTGCAACCAGGCTTCGCACTTCATCGGGGCGGAGAAGTTCAACCCGGTGATTCAGGAGCTGCACAAGGAGGTCGGCTCGCTCGTGCCGCTCTACCAGGACGACACGCCCATCAGCGAGCACATGTTGAAGGTGCGCGACTTCGTCACGTCCGAGCGCGCGTGGGCCTACCTCGACCGGCACGTCAAGTTCGACGGGGCCGCGAAATGAGCGACGCCGCCGCCATGCTCGCGGGGCTGTCGCCCGAACGGCGGCGGCTCCTCGAACTGCTCCTCCAGCGCGAGCGGGAAGGCGCGGCCCCGGCCGCCCACGCCGTCCCGCGTCGCGCCGGGGCGGGCCCCGCTCCGCTGTCTTACACGCAGCAGCGGCTGTGGCTCCTCCACCGGCTCGACCCCGAGGGCTCCGCCTACAACATCGCGGGGGCCGTGCGCCTGCGCGGTCGCCTGGACGCGGCGGCGCTCGGGCGGACGCTCGGCGAGGTGGTGCGGCGGCACGAGGCGCTGCGCACCACGTTCGCGGTCGAGGCCGGCGGGGTCGTGCAGCGGGTCGGGGAGGCGCGCCCCTGGGCGCTGCCGCTCGTCGACCTGAGCGACCTGCCGGCCGACGGGCGCGAGGCGGCGGCGCGCTCGCGCGTCGAGGAGCAGGCGCGCGCGCCCTTCGACCTGGCGCGCGGGCCCGTGCTGCGGACGCTCCTGCTGCGGCTCGACGCGGACGACCACGTGATGGCGCTCGTCACGCACCACGTCGTCTCGGACGCGTGGTCGATGGGAGTGCTGGTCAGGGAAGTCGCGGCGCTCTACGCGGCGTACGTCGAAGGCGAGGAGTCGCCGCTCGCCGAGCCGCCCGTGCAGTACGCCGACTTCGCCGCGTGGGAGCAGGACTGGCTGCGCGGGCCCGCCGTCGCCGAACAGCTCGCCTACTGGCGGCATCAGCTCGCGGGGTCGCCCCCGCCTTTGGAGCTGCCGACCGACCGGCCGCGCCCCGCCGCGCGCAGCGCGCGCGGCGCGACCGAGACGTTCACCCTCCCGGCCGACACGGCCGACGCGCTGCGTGACCTCGCGCGGAGCGAAGGCGCGACGCTCTTCATGGTGCTGCTCGCGGGCTTCAAGGCGCTGCTCTACCGCTACACGGGGCAGGCCGACGTCTCGGTCGGCTCGCCCGTCGCGGGGCGCAGCCGCGCCGAGACCGAGGGGCTCATCGGCTGCTTCATCAACACGCTCGTCATGCGGACGCGGCTCTCGGGCGACGCGACGTTCCGCGAGCTGGTCGGCCGCGTGCGCGAGACGGCGCTCGGCGCGTTCGCCAACCAGGACGTGCCCTTTCAGAAGGTCGTCGAGGCGCTGCGGCAGGAGAACGCGGCGCTCCAGCCGCAGCTCTTCAACGTCTGGTTCGTGTTGCAGAACGCGCCGCACGAGACGCTGACCGCGCCCGGCCTGAGCTTCAGCCCTTACGAGGTGGAGCGGGGCACGTCGCAGTTCGACCTGGCGCTGATGATGGGCGAAGACGGGGCGCGGCTCGCGGGCGCGCTCGATTACGACACAGACCTCTTCGACGCCGACACCGTCGCCGAGCTGCTCGCGCGCTTCGCGCACCTGCTGGCGCAGGTCGCGGCGCGGCCCGACCTGCGCCTGCTCGACGTGCCGCTCGGCCCAGAAGAGGCGGAGCCCGCGCCGCCGTCGACGCGGGGCGCGGCGGAAGACTTCGCCGCCGAAGACCAGTTCGTCCTGTAAAGGCGCGACCCAATCACAGACCGCACGGAGAGTTCTCGACATGTCCGACAAAGACGCATACCGCCTGCACCCGGCCACGGTGGTTGAGCCGCTGGTCAACCGCTTCGTCGCGTGGTCGCACGTGCTGGCCCCCGTGCCCTACAGCCTCCACCTGCGCCACTACCAGTTGAGCGTGCTGGAGTCGTACCTCAAAGACCCGCGCGTCCACGTCCGCGCCTGCCAGGACCCGAAGCTGCGCAGCGGCCCGCTCGTCGACATCCCCGCCGAGCGCGCGCCCGAGGTCGCCGCCTTCCTGGCCGAGACGAAGCGGACGCAGGCCGACAACCTCCGGCTCGCCGACGAGCTGGTCGAGTTCCACAACCGGCTGGTCGACGAGGCGCAGGGGCAGAGCCTCGAACCCTACTACGAGCAGGTGCCGGAGGGACTGCGCGGCTACGTCGAGCTGATTTACGACTACTACAACCGCCCGACCGTGCGCTGCCTTGAGGGCATGATTTACGACAGCCCTTACTACGACGCGGGCAACCAGACGGTACGCCTGTTCCGGCAGACGACCGACGACGAGCGCCCCTTCTTCATGAGCACGCCCCGGCTGCCCGGGGGCGACGGCGTCGAGTGGAACGTGCCCTTCGCCGCGGCCGAGATCGACGAGCTGTGCCGTCTCGACCGCACGCCGCAGCCGCTCGGCCGCATACGCGAAATGCTGGGGCTGACCGCCGCGGACGACGCGGCGCTGCTGCCGCTTCTGACGACGGAGCCCGCCCCCGCCCCGCGCGCCGCGCCCGCCGACGACGAGGTGCGCGTCCGCTACTTCGGACACGCCTGCGTGCTCATCGAGTGGCGCGGCGTCTCCATCCTGACCGACCCCTGCGTCGGCGTCGTGCCGACGTCGGGCGGGATGGAGCGGCTGAGCTACGCGGACCTGCCCGAGCACATCGACTACGCGCTCGTCACGCACGGGCACCACGACCACTTCTGCATGGAGACGCTGCTGCGACTGCGCCACCGCCTCGGCTGCCTCGTCGTGCCACGCTCCTACGGCCTCTTCTACGGCGACATCTCGCTGAAGACGATGGCGCGGCGCGCCGGCTTCAAGAACGTCGTCGAGATGGACAACCTCGAATCCATCGCCCTGCCCGATGGCGAGATAGTCGCCGTCCCGTTCCTCGGCGAGCACGCCGACCTGCCGCACAGCAAGAGCGCCTACGTCGTGCGCGCCGGGCGCGAGCGCATGCTGTTCGCGGCCGACTCCGACTGCCTCGACGCGCGCCTCTACGAACACCTGCGCCGCGTCGTCGGCCCCGTCCAGAACGTCTTCATCGGCATGGAGTGCGTGGGCGCGCCGCTGACGTGGAGCTGCGGGTCGTTCCTGCCGCGCCGCCCCGCGTACCACCTGGAACAGTCGCGCCGCTACAAGGGCTGCGACATGGAGCGCGCATGGTCGCTGCTCGAAGCCGTCGGCGCGGAGCGCCTCTACATCTACGCGATGGGGCTTGAGCCCTGGTACGAGTACCTTCTGGGGCTGGCGCTCACGGACGACTCGCCGCAGCGCGTCGAGTCGAGCCAACTGCTGCGCCGCGCCCGCGAGGTCGGCTTCGCCGACGCCCGACTGCTCTACGGCACGGCCGAGCTGCTGCTGAAAGAGAGCGAGGCGGCCGCGCCGCTCGCCGCCGCCGCCGCGTTCGCGCCCGCCGGCCAGGGCGCGCACGCCCCCGAGGACGAGTTCCAGTTCGACTGAGGGGGCCGGTTCGGCCGACGAGTCCCGACGAGTTCCGGCGAGTACCGCCCCCGACCGAGAAAGTCTTATGAGCACTGCGAAGATGAAGACGCCCCTGTTTGACGCCCGGCTGAACGAGGCGCGCGAATACTGGCTCGGCCGGCTCGCGCCCGGCGTCGGCGCGCCCGCCCTGAGCCCCGACTTCGAGCGGCGCGCCGACGCGCACGGCGCGCCCGCGCAGGCGCTCGCGGCGGACGTGCCCGAGGCGCTCGCGGCCAAACTCGGGAAGATAACGGGCGGCTCAGACTTCCTGCTCTACGCGACGCTGCTCGCCGCGCTCAACGTCTGCCTGCACAGGTACGCGGGCGGCGTCGGCTCTGTAGTCGTCGGCAGCCCGGCGCGGCGCAAGGACGGCGAGGGCGAGCCGCCCGCGAACGCGCTGCCCCTCCCGACCGCGGTCGACCCGCGCGCCACGTTCCGTCAGTTGCTCATGGACGTGCGCCAGCACTTAATCGAAGCCTACGCGCAACAGCACTACCCGTTCGAGCGCCTGCTCCGCGACCTACGCCTGCCGCGCGGCGGCCACAAGTGCCCCCTGTTCGACGTGGCGCTCGTGCTCACGAACATACACGGCGCGCTGCCCGACGTCGGCCACGACCTGACGCTCAGCTTCACGAAGACCGGCGCGCACGTCGCGGGTCGCGCGGAGTACCGCGGCGACCTCTTTACCGAAGAGACGGTGCGCCGCCTCGTCGCCAACCTGTTCACAGTGCTGGAGCACGCGCTGGAGAACGTCTCGACGCCGGTGGGCGAGCTGCCCGCCGTCGCGCCGGCCGAGCGCGAGCTGCTGCTGCGGCGCTGGAACGACACCGCGAAGCCCAACGCGCCGGCGGCGTGCCTGCACGAACTCTTCGAGGCGCAGGCCGCGCGCACGCCCGACGCCCCGGCGCTCGGCTGGGCGGGCGGGCAAATGACCTACGCAGAACTCGACGCGCGCGCCAACCGGTTCGCGCATTACCTGCGGCGGCGCGGCGTCCGCCCCGAGGCGCGCGTCGCGCTGTCGTCGCCGCGCTCGCCGGAGCTGATAGTGGCGCTGCTCGGCGTCTGGAAGGCGGGGGCGGCCTACGTGCCGCTCGACCCGACGTACCCGTCGGCGCGCCTCTCGTTCATGCTCGAAGACGCGCGCCCGCGTCTGCTCGTCT
>DASVSK010000415.1:0-8356 GCA_036388135.1 Pyrinomonadaceae bacterium
ACGCCTCGACCCGAGGAGGCTGGTGCTGTTCCTCGACGACGTCGAGATGAAGAAGCTCCACCCCGAGGCCGTCGTCCCTTCGTCCGACGAGGTGAGGTTCAAGCTGCGCCGCGACGCCGACACGAAAGACGCGTGGGACGATTTTCTGTCGAAGCCCGATAAGCCGCAGCGCCCGGTCAAGGTGGGCGTCGGGCCCGAGGGCGGGGTGGCCTGGCCCGCCGAGTCGGCCGCCGCGCAGAACTTCGTTCTGAGGGTTTACGACCCGTTCCGGCTGAAGCTCTACGCCGTGCTGTTCCTCTTCGCGCTGGCGGGCTTCCTGTGGCTGGCGGTGTCGTCGAACATCATCCGCGACTCGGAGCCGCCCGAGCCGGGCCCCGACGAGGCGAAGCCCTACAGCCTTGCGCGCACGCAGGTCGCGTGGTGGTTCTTCGTCATCCTGGGCTCGTTCCTCTTCCTGTGGGTGGTGACGGGCGACTACAACGTCTTCACGACCTCGTCGCTGGTGCTGCTCGGCATCGGGACGGGCACGGCGCTCGGCTCGGCGATGGTCGACGCCGGGAAGCGCGACGCGGCGCACGGCGAGCTGCGCGCGCTCAAGCCGCGCCAGATGAAGCTGTCCGTCGAGGTCGCGGACCTCCGGCGGCAGGCCGCCGACGTGACGGCGCGCGGCGCGTCCGGCATCGCCGCGCCGGAGGGGACGGCCGCGGCCGGGGGCCGGCGCGCGACGCTGGCCGCCAAGGAGGCGGAGCTTGAGCAGTTGAACGGGGAGGTGGCGGACGCGGAGTCCTGGCGGAGCAAGCCCGTCTCCGAAGGGTTCGTCAGGGACGTGCTGAGCGACGTCAACGGCGTGACGTTCCACCGCTTCCAGAACGCGGTCTGGACGATTGTGCTCGGCGTCATCTTCATCCGCTCGGTCTGGAGCGGGCTGCGGATGCCGGAGTTCGACGACATCGTGCTGGCGCTGATGGGCATCAGCGGAGCCACCTACCTCGGCTTCAAGATTCCGGAGCGTCAGACCGACCCCGTACGGCAGACGCAGACGCAGCAGACACAACCGCCGCCGCCGCCAGCCCCGCAACCGACTCAGGAGACGACGCAGGCCCGGCAGCAGCAGCCGCAAGCGACGGACCCGGCGGGCGAGAGGGGTGCGGCGGACGAGAGGAAGGACGAAGGGAGGTAGTCCGGAAAGGCTCGGACGCCGGCGGCGGCGCGCGCGTCGCGGAGGCGCTTCTATACGTGTGAGGGCCGGTGCCCGAAGTCAGCCGCGCGCGCCTTCGCGCCGCGCCGACTCGTCCGCGCGCGCTATCTCGTCATCCATCCGGCCGGCGAGCATCAGCGCGACCATCTTGTAGTCGCCGAGGATAGACCAGAGCGGGTGCTTGAAGGTGGCGGGCCGGTTGTGCTCCACGAAGAAGTGGCCGACCCAAGCGGCGGCGTAGCCGGGCACGAGCGCCACCGGCAGCCAGCGCCAGCGCCCCGTCGCCGCCAGCCCGACGAGCAGCGCCGTTCCCGCCAGCGTCCCCACGGCGTGCAGTGCGCGCGTCCCCGGCCGGCTGTGCTCCCTCACGTAGAACGGCCAGAACTCCCCGAACGTCTTCATCTCACTCTCGGCCATACGTCTCTCCCGAAAAGTAGACAGTAGACAGTAGTCAGTAGACAGTAGGAACAGGCGGCGACCACTTCTTTCTACTGACTACTGACTACTGTCTACTGTCTACTCTCTTCATCACTCCCCTTGTGTGAACAGGCGGCTGTAGTCGTCGGCGGAGGCGGGCGGGACGCGCGCGAGCTGGAGGTTCTCTTCGACGTGCGCGCGTCGGCTCATGCCGACCAGCGCCGTGGTGACGCCGGGCGTGGAGCGCGCGAACTGGATGGCGGTCTGCGCGTCGGTGGCGAGCGAGCCGAGCGGCTGGCGTATGCGCTCGGGCAGGTCGCGCGCGACCTTGCCCTGGAGGGTCGAGGCGCTGGCGACGACGGTGACGCCGAGCGCCTTCGCCGCTTCGAGCAGCGAGACGTGCGCGCCGCGGTAGGGCTGGTTCTCGGCGACGAGCGCCTCGGGCATGCCCAGGTTGACGGGGAGCTGCACGAAGCGGAAGCCGTGCTCGTCGCCGCCGGCCTCGCGCGCCAGCTCCCACATGCGTTCGAGCGCGTGGCCGCCGCGCTGCCCCTCGGGCACGCGGAAGCCGTTCCACGTCGCCACGCCGTAGAAGCGCACGCGCCCGTCGGCGCGCTCGCGCTCCAACTGCACGAAGGCGGCGCGCAGCCGCGCGTCGAACTCCTCGCGCGACACCACCTGGAGCTGCGTCTCAGGGTTGTGGACGTAGTAGACGTCTAACGCCTCCAGCCCCGTGTTGCGGAGCGACTGCGCGACCTGGTGCGCGAGGTAGCCGGGCGTCATGCAGTGGCTCCCGGCGACGATGTCGGAGAGCTGCGCCACGCCGGTCTTGACGAAGGTCTCCTCGACGTAGGCCCTCACGCCGGCCTGCCCCGCGGGCGGGTGCGAGTCGAAGGGGAGGTAGCCGCCCTTCGTGCAGACGACCAGCTCGTCGCGCGCGAACCCCGCGGCGTCGAGCCCTTTGAGGGCCTCGCCGACCGAGCGCTCGCTGCGCTGGAAGCGGTAGTTGGCCGCCGTGTCGATGACGTTCGCGCCCAGCTCGACGGCGCGGGTGATGGCGTCCGTGTACGAGCGGTCGGTCTCCTCGTCCCAGTCGCCGAGGTAGGTGCCCGTCCCGATGGAGGAGAGCCAGAGGTGCTGCTCGAAGCGGAAGTGCCCCTCGGCGGCCGTCCCCGCGAAGCGCGCGCGGTAGCGTTCGGTGCCCTCGGTCGTGGCGAATCCGGGCAGAGTCATAACCCCTTCAGTCCTCCCGTCGTCTTACTCCTCTGGCGAGTTCGCGCGCGAGTTTAGCACAGCTTCGACTAAGCGGAGCCGGTGTGATAGGGTTGGCGCGAATCCATGAGCACGGAAATACACGACGGCGCGCGCGCCTCCACGCTCGACCTGCCGCGGGGCGAGTTGGAGGAGTTGGCGCAGCTCTTCTGCCGGATGGCCGTCGAATACCTCGCGGCCGAAACGCCGCTGCCGGTCTTCCCCGACACCTCGGCCGAGAGGGTCGCCGCACTCTTCCGCGGGCGTCTCCCCGAGGCGGGCGTCGGGCTCGACGAGCTGGCGCGGGCCTGCGCCGAGGTCGTGCGGCACAGCCGCCAGAACGGGCACCCGCGGATGTTCGGCTACGTGGCTTCGCCCGCGACGCCCGTGGGCGCGTTCGCGTCGCTGCTCGCCTCCGCGCTCAACTCGAACGTCACCTCCTGGCGCTCCGCGCCCGCGCCGACCGAGGTCGAGCGGACGGTCGTCGGCTGGCTCGCCGAGATGATTGGGTTCAAGGGCGCGGGGCCCGGCGAGAGCTGCGGCGGGCTTCTGACGAGTGGGGGCTCGATGGCGAACCTCAACGCGCTCTTCGTCGCGCACCGCGCGCACGCGCGAGGCGCGGCCGGGGCGGAAGGCGCGGCCGCGTCGTCGTCGGGAGGCGCGGCGCGAGACGCTCACGAACCTTCGCGCGCGGGGCTGTGGAACGCGGGCGCGCCCGCGACCCTTTACGCTTCAGACCAGATTCACCTGTCGATACCGAAGGCGGCCGACCTCCTCGGGCTCGGGCGCGAGCAGGTGCGGGTCGTGCCCTCGGACGATGGCTTCCGGCTGGACGTGCGCGCCCTGCGCGAGCGCGTCGAGGCGGACGTGCGCGCGGGGCTGCGCCCCTTCTGCGTCGTGGCAAGCGCGGGCACGGTCTCGACCGGAGCGGTAGACCCCCTGCGGGAGTTGGCGGGCTTCGCGCGCGGGCGCTCGCTCTGGCTCCACGTCGACGGCGCTTACGGCGCGCTGGCGGCGTGCGCCGCGGGCAGGCGCGCGCTCTTCGACGGTCTCGAAGAGGCGGACTCGGTCTCGCTCGACCCGCACAAGTGGCTCTACACGCCGCTCGGCGCGGGCTGCCTGCTCTTCCGCGACCCGGCGCACGCGCGCGCCGCCTACGCCGGGACGGAGGAGGGCTACATCAAAGTCTTCGAGCGCGAGGAGGACGAGGCGTTCGCCTTCTGGGACTACGGCACGGAGCTGTCGCGGCCGTTCCGCGCGCTCAAGGTCTGGGCCACGCTCAGCTACTACGGCGCGGCGCGGGTCGGCGCGGCGATTGAAGAGGACTGCGCGCTCGCCGAGTACATGGCCGGGCGCGTCCGCGACTCGGAAGACTTCGAGCTGCTGACCCCCGCGACGCTCGGCATCTGCTGCTTCCGCTACGCGCCCGCCGAGGCGCGGCGCGCGCTCGAAGCGGCTCTCGATGACGAAGAGCGCGGGCGCATCGACGGCGGGCTCGACGACCTGAACGCGCGCGTCATGCAGCGCGTGCAGCGCGGCGGCGAGGCGTACCTGTCGAACGCCGTCCTCCGGGGCCGCTTCGCGCTGCGCGCCTCGATCACGAACTTCCGCACGACGCGCCGCGACGTCGACCTGACGCTCGACGTCGTCCGCCGCGCGGCGAGAGAGGTGGAGAAGGAGTGACTTCACACGGGTGAACGGGGTTGACAGGACGGAGGGAAAGTAAGGACTGAGATTTGAAATCTCAAATCCGAAATCGACTTAACCCCGTTCGTCCCGTCTATCCGTGTGAATTGAGTCCCGGGTGAATTGATGGCTGCAATGATGGAAGTGACAAGCGGTGAGTTCGAGCGCGAGCTGGGCGTGTGCGTCGAGCTGGCGCGGCGCGCGGGCGAGGCGGCGCTCGCATACTACGGGAAGCCCCTGCGGGTCGACCACAAGGACGAGTTCAACGAGCCGGTGACGCAGGCCGACCGCGCCGTCAACGAGCTGATCGTGAGCGCGCTGCGCGAGTCGTTCCCCGAGGACGGCATCCTGGCCGAAGAGTCGGTCGACACCGACCGCCGCATCGGGCGCAGACGGGTCTGGATGATCGACCCCATCGACGGCACGAAGGGCTTCATCGCGGGCACGGGCGACTTCGCCGTGCAGATCGGGCTGGCCGTCGAGGGGCGCGCCTGCCTGGGCGTGCTCTACGCGCCCGCGACCGACGTGCTCTACTGGGCGGCGCGCGGCCACGGCGCGTGGGTCCTGCGCCCGACGTCGGAAGCGGGTGAGAGCGCGCGCGCCGAGCGGCTGGGCGTTACGGCGGAGACGGAGTTGGGGCGGATGCGCCTGGCCGAGAGCCGCTCGCACCGCGGGCCGCGGATGGAGTCGCTGGTGCGCGCGCTCGGCGTCCGCGCCGAGGTGAGGAGCCACTCGGTCGGCATCAAGGTCGGGCTGCTGGTCGAGCGTCAGGCCGACCTCTACATACACCTCTCGCCGAAGACCAAGCAGTGGGACACGTGCGCGCCCGAGGCCGTGCTCGCCGAGGCGGGCGGGCGCATGACCGACATCTGGGGCGGCCCGCTCCTCTACAACACGCCCGACGTGCTCAACCGCAACGGGCTCGTCGCCTCGAACGGCGCGGCGCACGACGCCGTCGTCGAACGCCTGCGCCCGCTCCTCGCCGAGTGGGGGCGCGAGCGCGCGTGAGCCTCGACAGTTCTCAGATTTCAAACCGAGTCAAGAAGGAGAAGAGAAGGGATGAAGCGAACAGGTTCTGCCGTATGGCATGGCGGGATAAAGGACGGCAAGGGCACGGTCTCGACCGAGAGCGGCGTGCTCGACGACGCGCAGTACTCATTCGCCACGCGCTTCGAGTCGGGCGCGGGCACGAACCCCGAGGAGTTGCTGGCCGCGGCGCACGCGGGCTGCTTCTCGATGGCGCTCTCGAAGCAGGTAGAGGACGCGGGCTTCAAGGCCGAGTTCATCAACACGACCGCCGCCGTCAGGCTGGAGAAGACCGACGCGGGCTTCACCATCACCAGGGTTCACCTCGACGTCAACGCGCGCGTCCCCGGCGCTGACGCCGCGGCCTTCGAGACGGCCGCCAACAACGCCAAGGCCGGCTGCCCCGTCTCGCGCCTCTTCAACGCCGAGATCACGATGGACGCGAAACTCGCCGAGCAGTAGGCGGCAGGCGGCGGGCAGATGGCAGTCGCCCCGCCTCACGAACGCTGAGAGATTAATCCGGGGCTCTCGACGGCAGGGCATTTAACTGCCGTCTGCCGTCTGCCTCTCCCTCCAGGAAGGCGGACGGCAGGTTACGCCGCGGGCGTGTCGTCTTAAATCACGCCGCGGCCGTGTCCTCACTTCCGCCCTTCGCCTTTCGCCTTTTCTTCCCCTCCGCCCTTATACTGGCCGGCGCGTCTCACCCTTTAAGCCTTCGCAGGTGGTGGCAGCCGTGATCCTCAGAACCAAGCTCGTCGTCGTCTTCGCCGCGCTCGCCTTCCTGCCGCTCGCCGTCGTGAGCCTCCTCGAATACCGCGCGGGGACGGGTGCCGTCGAGTCCCTGCTGCGCGAGCGCGCTTCAGACCGCGCTTCGCGCATCGCGCGCGACGTCGAGCGCGTCGTCTCCGTCCAGGAGTCGCGTCTGCTCGCGCTCGCCAAAGCCGTGTCCGCGCGCGCGCGCGGGCGGAGCGCTAATGTCCCGGCGGGCGCGCCCGCGTCCGCCGCCGCCGACACGAATGCCGGCGGCCCCGAGCCGGCGTGGGAGCTGGTCAATCTGTTCGGGGGCTATGCCGGGAACAACGGCGAGTATTTGCAGTCGGTCACCTTCCTCGACGCGGGGCGTCAGCCGCGCTACCGCCTGCACAGGACTAAGAAGGAGCAGGAGTTCACCGAGCAGACGTCGGACTTCGTCAGCAGCCAGTCGTGGCACGACGAGCGTGTCTGGGGCGAGCGCGCGCCGACGGCCCTGCGCTCGCCGCTCAGCGAAGGAATTGACGGCGCGATGCTGCGCGTGACCGTGCCCGTCTTCTCGCCCCCGGCCGACGGGGAGGGCGGCGCGCCCGCGGGGGCGGTCGTCGCCGAGCTGAGGCTGGGCGACGTGGTGAGGGAGGCGGCGGGCGAGACGGCCGCGGCCGGGGCGTCGGCGGCCGGCGGCGGCGCGCGCCGCAGCGTCGTCGCGCTCGACAACGCCAACGGCGCGGTCGTCCACCACACGGAGGGCGCGCTCAGCCTCCGGCCCGCCTCGGAGCTGCCGTCGTACTTCGCGGGGGTGGCGGCGCGGATGCAGGCCGGCCAGTCCGGCTCCGACTTTTACGACGCGCCGGAGGGCGGCCGAAGCCTCGCGGTCTTCCAACAGGTCGGCGGGCTCGACCTCTCGCTGGCCGCGTCGGAGGACTACACGGGGGCGGTCGCGCCCGTGCGCCGCGCGGCGCTCGTCGGCGGCGGGCTGGCGCTGCTGGCGGGGGTAGCGGGCGCGGCGCTGGCGGCCTTCTTCGCCGGGCGCGAGACGCGCGGCATCTACCGCGTCGCGCGCGGGGCCTCGGCCATCGCCGCGGGCGACCTCGACCAGCGCATCGACGTCAGCCACAGCGGCGGGACGCGCGAGCTGGCCGAGAACTTCAACACGATGACCGAGCGGCTGCGCGAGCTGATCGCGAGCGAGGCCGAGTCGCGCCAGTTCGCCTCGTTCATGCGCATCTCGGCGATGGTCTCGCACGACCTGAAGAACGCCATCGCCGGCCTCTCGATGCTCGTCTCTAACATGGAGAAGCAGTTCCACCGCGAGGAGTTCCGCGCCGACGCCGTCGAGTCGCTGCGCGAGGCGACCGAGAAGCTCAAGCGCACGGTCGCGCGCCTGAGCGAGCCGGCAAAGTCCCTGAGCGGCGAGTACCGCGTCGCCGCGCGCCGCGCCGACCTCGTCCCCATCATCCGCCGCGTCCTCGCCGTCAACGCCGAGCCCTCGCGCCCGCTCTACGACATCGAGGCCAACTTGCCCGAGCGGCTCGTCGCCACGGTCGAGCCCGAGCGCGTCGAGAACGTCGTCGAGAACCTCGTCATCAACGCGCTCGAAGCGATGGGCGCGAAGGGCGGCCGCCTCACGGTCGAGGCCGGCAGCCTCGAAGGCGACCTCGTCTTCTTCAGCGTCGCCGACACGGGCGTCGGCATGACGGACGAGTTCATCAGGACGCGGCTGTACCGCCCCTTCTCGACGACGAAGACCAAGGGCATCGGGCTCGGGCTCTTCACCTGCCGCGAGGTGGTCGAGGCGCACGGCGGCAAGCTCGAAGTGGATTCGCGACCCGGCGCTGGCACGCGCTTCCGCGTCGTGCTACCATCCCGCCTGTTTAACTCGGGCGAGCGGCGCGAGCGGCCGGTGAAGGCGACGGCCGCGGCGCAGAGCGCGCTGCCCGGCGCGCCCGAGTAATCCCCATTAGGCTTTCCAGACAGAAAATTTAACGGTGTACGCGGGCGGCCGCGAGCGGGCGCGACCGGCGCGCG
>DASVSK010000416.1:0-4419 GCA_036388135.1 Pyrinomonadaceae bacterium
CGTCGCCTACGCCGAGGAGCTGCGCGAGCGCTCCGAGCGCGTGGGCGGCGTCGTCGACGCCGACACCTCGCTCAAGCTCAACAAGCCGGAGCTGCGGGTCGAGGTCGACCGCGAGCGCGCCGCCACGCTCGGCGTCTCGACCGCCGACATCGCCAACTCCCTGCGCGTGATGGTGGGCGGCGACGCGGAGGTGACGCGCTTCCACGACGCCACGGTCAACGAGGCCTACGACGTGCAGCTCCGCCTCGCCGAGCGCGACCGCAGCGACCCGCGCACGCTCGGCCGGCTCTACGTGCCATCGTCGCGCGGCGGGCTCGTCCGGCTCGACAACCTCGTCACGGTCAGGCGCGAGACCGCGCCCTCGCGCATCGACCGCCTCGACCGCCAGCGGCAGGTGTCTCTGCGCGCGTCGGTCGCGCCCGGCTTCGCCCTCGCCGACCGCATCGAGGCGCTCAAGGCCGAGGTCGCCGGGATGAACCTCCCGGCGGCCTACACCACGGCCGTCTCGGGGCGCGGCCGCGAGCTGGAGCGCACGTTCACGGAGTTCCTCTGGGCCTTCCTGCTCTCGATCATCTTCATGTACATGATCCTCGCGTCGCAGTTCGAGAGCACGATTCACCCGGTCACGATCCTCCTGAGCCTGCCGCTCGCCGTCCCCTTCGCGCTCGTCTCGCAACTGGCGACGGGCGACACCCTGAACCTCTACTCGGCGCTCGGCATCCTCGTCCTCTTCGGCGTGGTGAAGAAGAACTCGATCCTCCAGATAGACCACATGAACAACCTGCGCGCGAAGGGGATGGGGCGCTTCGAGGCGGTCATCCAGGGGAACCGCGACCGGCTGCGACCGATTCTGATGACGACGTTCGCGCTCGTCGCGGGCATGCTCCCGCTGGCGCTGGGGACGGGCCCCGGCGCGGAGGAGCGCCGCTCCATCGCCGTCGTCGTTATCGGCGGCCAGTCGCTCTCGCTCCTGCTGACGCTGCTGGTCACGCCCGTCGCGTACTCCGTCTTCGACGACATCGGCCACACGTCCTTCTGGCGCGCGAGCGCCGGGCGCTTCTTCGGCTACCCCGGGCGCGCGCTCGGCCGCCTCCGCGCGGCCTCCGCGCGCCGCCGCGCCGCCGCGGCCGAACGGTCCGACCCCGGCGGCGACGCGACGCCGGCCGACAACACGGTCGAGGCCGACCGGCCGCACGTCGGCGTCGGCGCGGGCGGCGACTAGGGATAAAGGCGGAGGGCGAAGGGCGAAAGGAGAAACGGGGCGCGTCACCCTATCTCCCTTCCGCCCTTCGCCCTTCGCCCTCCGCCTTTGTTACAATCTGCCCCACCCCGGCGCTCCGCGGCCGTCGAAAACTTTCTAATGAACTCGGACAAGAACATCGGCAGGCCCGTCCCGCGCAAGGAGGGCCGGGCGAAGGTGACGGGCGCGGCGCAGTACGTCGACGACATCACGCTCCCCGGCATGCTCTACGGCGTGACCGTGCGCAGCGACGTCCCGCGCGGCCGCGTCACCGGCGTCCGCTTCGGCGGGGGCGTCCCGTGGGACGAGTTCACCGTCGTCACGGCGCGCGACATACCGGGCGCGAACTACGTCGCGCTCATCCTCAACGACCAGCCCTACCTCGCCGACGGCGTCGTCAACCACGCTGAGGAGCCCGTCCTCCTGCTCGCGCACCCGGACAGGTACCTGCTCGAAGAGGCGCGCCGCGCCGTGCGGCTGGAGGTGAAGCCGCTGCCCGGCGTCTTCGACATCGAAGACGCGCTCGCGTGCAAAGAGGTCGTCTGGGGCGAGGACAACGTCTTCAAGACCTTCCTCGTCGAGAAGGGCGACGTCGACGCGGCCTTGGGCGGCGCGGACGTCGTCGTCGTCGAAGGCGAGTACAGGACGGGCGCGCAGGAGCAGCTCTACATCGAGACGAACGGCGTCATCGCCGAGGCGGACGCCAAGGGCGGCGTCACCGTGCGCGGCTCGATGCAGTGCCCCTACTACGTCCACAAGGCACTGGTGAAGCTCTTCGGGCTGCCGGAGGAGAAGATTCGCGTCATCCAGACGGAGACCGGCGGCGGCTTCGGCGGGAAGGAGGAGTACCCGTCGATGCTCGCGGGTCACGCGGCGCTGCTCGCGTGGAAGTCGGGCCGTCCCGTGAAGATGGTCTACGACCGCGCCGAGGACATGGCGGCGACGACCAAGCGCCACCCGTCGCGCACGCGCCACCGCACGGCCGTCACGCGCGACGGACGCCTCGTCGCGCTCGACATCGATTTCGTCGTGGACGGCGGGGCCTACGCCACGCTCTCCTCGGTGGTGCTCTCGCGCGGGACGATTCACGCCGCGGGCCCTTACAACTGCCCGAACGTCCGCATACGCTCCCGCGCCGTCGCGACCAACGTCCCGCCGCACGGGGCCTTCCGCGGCTTCGGAGCGCCGCAGTCCATCTTCGCGCTCGAACGCCAGTTGGATAAGGTCGCGGCCGCGGTCGGCCTCTCGCCCGACGAGCTGCGCCGCCGCAACTTCATCCGCCGCGGCGAGACGACCGCGACCGGCCAGGTCATACGCGAGGACGTCGAGCTGCCCGCGCTCCTCGACCGCGCCTTCGGGCTGACCGACTACCACGCGAAGCGCGAGCGGTTCGCGCGCGAGAACGAGGGCGCGCGCGTCAAGCGCGGCATCGGCTTCGCCGCCTTCATGCACGGCGCGGGCTTCACAGGCTCGGGCGAGAAGTATCTGCAATCGGTCGTCGGCTGCGAGGCCACCGCCGACGGGCGCGTGCGAGTGCTCGCCGCCAGCACCGAGATAGGGCAGGGCACCAAGACCATCTTCGCGCAGATAGCGGCCGACGCTTTGGGCCTGGACTACGAGAGGGTCGAGGTCGTCCAGCCCGACACGGCCGACGTCCCCAACAGCGGCCCGACCGTCGCCTCGCGCACCTGCATGATCGTCGGCAAGCTGGTCGAGTCGGCGGCGCTCCAGATAAAGGAGACGCTCAAGGGCGCCGGCCTCGTCGGCGACTCCTTCGGCGGGGAAGAGTTCGCGCGCGCGTGCGCCGAGTACACCGCGCGGCACGGCGCGCTCAGGACGTTTACGCAGTACAGCCAGCCCGAGGGCGTCGAGTGGGACGACGAGCGCTACCGCGGCGACGCCTACGGCGCTTACGCCTGGGCCGTCTACGTCGCGGAGGTGAGCGTCGACACCCTGACGTACGAGACGCGCGTCGACGACTTCGTCGCCGTGCAGGAGGTGGGGCGCGTCATCCACCCGGTGCTGGCCGCCGGGCAGATAGAGGGCGGCGTGGCGCAGGGTATCGGGTGGGCGCTCTACGAGAATGTGGTTTGGCGCGGCGGGCGGATGGCGAACGGGCAGATGACGAACTACATCATGCCCACCTCGGTGGACCTGCCCCCGATTCGCGTCCACTTTTTCGAGAACCCTTACGCGGGCGGCCCCGCGGGCGCGAAGGGCATCGGCGAGCTGCCGATGGACGGCCCCGCCCCGGCCATCCTCAACGCCGTCGAGCACGCCACCGGCGTCGCCTTCGACCACGTGCCGCTCACGCCCGAGGCCGTCATGGAGGCGCTCGAAGGCGAGCCGGCCGGAGCCTGACAGGCCGCGGGCCCGAACGCCGGGGGAGGGCGTCCGAGATTCGATGACAGACGACGTGACGGAAACACAGACCGGTGCGGACGGCGCGCGCGGCGGCACGGTCTCCGTGCGCTGCACCGTCAACGGCGAGGCGGTGACGCTCGACGCGTACCCGTTCGCGCGGCTGCTCGACGTGCTGCGCGAGGGGCTGCGGCTGACGGGGACGAAGGAGGGCTGCGGCGAGGGTGAGTGCGGCGCGTGCTCCGTCCTGATTAACGGCGAGCTGGTCAACAGTTGCCTCGTCCCCGCGGCGCAGGTCGAGGGCGCGGAGGTCTTGACGGTCGAGGGCGTCGCCGACGGCGAGCGCCTGCACGCCGTACAGCGCGCGATGATCGAGTGCGGCGGCGCGCAGTGCGGCATCTGCACGCCGGGCATGGTGCTGGCCGCCGTCAGCCTGCTCGCCCGCAACCCCGCCCCGACCGACGCCGACATCCGCGAGGGGCTCGCCGGCAACCTCTGCCGCTGCACCGGCTACACGAAGATATTCGACGCGGTCGTCCGCGCGTGTGAGGGGGATTTGCCACAGAGACACAGAGGCACAGAGATTTAATGTAATAAAGAATAAGAGAGTTGAAAGCTTTAACTTGAGTTGTCAGTCGTATGGATGAGATTAATCGTCTGACCGAGCGGATTATCGGCTGTGCGATTGAAGTGCATCGACAATTAGGCCCCGGGCTACTCGAAGGCACGTACGAGTCGGCCTTGTGTATTGAGTTGGCTGATGCGGGACTAAAGTTCGGACGTCAATTGGCCGTTCCGGTTATGTATAAAGGCAGGGA
>DASVSK010000417.1:0-2102 GCA_036388135.1 Pyrinomonadaceae bacterium
TCTTCGCTCATCCGGGCGTCACGTTCAAGAACTCCGCTTCGGTCTTAGGCGAAGGGCTCGACGTCAAGACGGATGGGGGCTACGTCGTCGCCGCTCCCTCCCTGCACGCCTCGGGCAAGCGCTACCAGTGGCGCACCCGGAGGAGCCCCGCATCGATGCCCGGCTGGCTCCTCAAGCTCCTCACGACAGAGAAGCCCCCGACGCCTTCGAAGCCTTCCACGCCGCGTCGCGCGCCGGCTACGCCGCGCCTGGGCGGCATCATCCCCCTGCACTCGCGTAACGCTCAACTCTTCCGCATCGCCTGCGCCCTGCGCGGCGACGGCGCAGGCCAGGAGGAGATCGAGCGCGCCGTCTTCGAAGCCTACGAGCAGCGCTGCGTCAAGGAGCCCGAGCCGATGAGTGACGCCGAGCTGCGCAAGATCGCCAGGAGCGCGATGCGCTATCCGGCAGGCAGGTAGTCAACTAGTGAAAGGAGTCCGTGATGAGTGAACAGAGCGAAGACCTGAAGGAGCTGACCGAGAGGGGCCGGCTCACGCTGAGGACGAGGGGCGGGGAGGTGGCCGCGCACGTCTCCGGGACGCCGGCCCTCGCCCTGATGGCCGCCAACGGGCACCCGGCCGAGGGGCTGCTGTGGGGGGCGCGCTTCTTCCGCCTCACCCCGGAGGGGCGATACGTCGAGGGCTTCCTCTACCCGCTGCCCACGCCCGGCTCGCTCGCCTTCCCCTACGCCTCGGCCGGCGCTGCGCTGACCGCGTGGCTCGGCGAGCGGTTGCGCCGCCACCCTCAGCTCACGCTGATGCTCGGCACGCGCCTGGCGAGGGTCATCGCGCTGCACCTGGACGGCCGTCTGGAGTGCGAGGTGGAGACCGAGGCGCTGGAGCCCGAAAGGCAGTTTGTCGCGCTGGAGCCGAGGCACCTGGAGCAGATCGTGCGCCAGCTCCCGGCGCTGGCACGGGGGAGTGATGCCGAACTCTAAGACGAGGCTGATGCACACCCGTCCTACCGAGCGCCCCTTCTACTGCATCACGGGCGACCTCTCGGGCGAGGGCTTCGTCGTCGTCGTCGACGAGGGCACGCACGACGTGGCGGTGCGTGAGGGGGCGGAGGCCGGCACCCTCAGCGTCATCGTCAACCCGAAGGGCGTGCAGGCCCAGGGGGTGAGCACGCGCCCCGGCACCCGCATGCTCGACCTCCGGCCTTCACCCGCTGACCCTGTGAAGCAGGCCGGCGAATCCGTCGAGCGGCTTCGGAGCGGCGCGATAGGAGCACCGCGCGCTCAGAATCGCAAGGTACTGTCCGGGGATAGAGACTGAGGGTGACGCGCGACGCTCAACCTGACTCTCGGCGCAGAAGTTTTATGTTTTTCAGCAGCAGTGGGATTCAGTTCGGCCAGTGTTTACGCGGGCTTTATGAGAATTCCACTGCTGAATCGGCGGCGAAATTCAGCAGTGACTAATCAGCAGCAACGGAGGGCAGATAGTGAGACTCACCACCAAGATCATTCTCTTCTCCACGGCCGCGCTGGTGGCCTACGACCTCTACGCCGCGGCCTCGGCCGAGCAGGGCGACACCATCTCCGAAGTGATCGCCAAAGAGTCGAGGCGGCGGCCCATTATCGCCTTCGGGCTCGGCGTCATCGTCGGCCACTGGTTCTGGGCGCTGGAGTCGGCAGGCGGCGACGGTAAAGCGAAGGGGGCTCCGGACCCTCAGTGATGCCACTGGAGACGACACAGGGCGGCGGCCGAGGCGGAGCGGCCGAGAAGCGGTGCAGCGGTCCGTGCGGCCGTGTGCTGCCGCTCGCCTCCTTCAGCGTCAACAACGCGCGCAGGGACGGCCGCCGTAGCGAGTGTAAGGAGTGCCACAAGTCGAGGCGCGGCCCGCGCGGGCGCGAGGCGCAGCGCGCGCGCTCCCTGGAGCGGGAGCTGCTCGCCCTGCTCGGCGCTTACTCCACCCCGCCCCTGGCCGACGTCCTTTCGCGCGCCCTCGACGAGGTGCGCCAGATCGGGGCCTCGGGCGCTGGCTTCGACGAGCAGGTCGAGGCGGTGCGCCGCGCCGTGTTCGTCAAGGGGTGCCGGCGGGTGGATGAGATCGTCGAAGAGGAA
>DASVSK010000418.1:0-2793 GCA_036388135.1 Pyrinomonadaceae bacterium
GACGCCGCCGGGGGCGAGTCTGCGGGCGCAGCGCCGGCCGAGCTCGACGAGCGCGTGCGGCTCGCGCTGCACGCGGCGGGCGAGAAGAAGGCGCACGACCTCGTCGTCCTCGACCTGCGCGAGGTGGCGAGCTTCACGGACTTCTTCGTCATCGCCAGCGGCACCAACGTGCGGCAGGTGCAGGCCGTCGCCGACGAGGTGCAGGAGCAGTTGCGCAAGCACCTGCGCGTCAAGCCCGCGCGCGTCGAAGGGTACAGCTCGGCCGAGTGGGTGCTGCTCGACTACGGCGACTTCATCTTCCACGTCTTCGAGGAGAAGTCGCGGCGCTTCTACGACCTCGAACGCCTGTGGCGCGACGCGGCGCGCGTGCCGCTCCCGCCGGAGGACGGGGCGGGGGCGGGCGGCGGCTCTTTGAGAGACGCGGGATGATCGAGCTGGTCGCGCGTTCGGAGGCGATGCGCGAGGCGCTGAGGCTCGCCGGGCGCGTGGCCGCGACGGACGCCAACGTGCTCGTCACGGGCGAGTCGGGCGCGGGCAAGGACGCGCTGGCGCTCTTCGTCCACGCGATGAGCCCGCGGGCGCTGGGGCCGTTCGTCAAGATCGACTGCGCGGCGCTGCCCGCCGAGCTGTTGGAGGCGGAGCTGTTCGGCTACGAGCGCGGCGCGTTCACGGGGGCGACGGCGGCGAAGCCCGGCCGGCTCGAAGCCGCGCACAAGGGCACGCTGGTGCTCGACGAGATCGCGCACCTGTCGCGCGACGCGCAGGCCAAGCTCCTGCGCGTCATCGAGCGGCGCGAGTTCGAGCGTCTGGGCGGCCGCAGGACGGTGCGCGTCGACGCGCGGCTCCTGGCGCTCACGAACGTCGACCTCGACGACGCGGTCAGGCGGCGCGCGTTCCGCGAAGACCTCTTCTACCGCCTCAACGTCGTGCGCATCCACGTCCCGCCCCTGCGCGAGCGCCGGGAGGACGTCGGGCCGCTCGCCGAGAAGTTCGTCGCGGCCTACGCCGCCAAGCACGGGCGGCCCGCGCGGCGCTTCGACGCGGCGGCGCTCGCCGCGCTCGGGAGTTACGACTTCCCCGGCAACGTCCGCGAGCTCGCCAACGTCGTCGAGCGCGCGGTCATCGTCGCCGAGGGGGCGGAGGTCGGCGGGGGCGATTTGCCGGAGGCGGTGCGCGCGACTGCGTCGTCGGCTCGCGGCCGGCGCGCGCGACGCCCGACGCTCGCCGAGCTGGAGGACGAGTACATACGCGAGGTGCTCGCCGACTCGCGCGGCAACAAGTCCGAGGCGGCGCGCGTCCTCGGCATCAGCCGGAAGAACCTCTACGAGAGGCTCGCAAGACAGGGGGAGGGGGGAAAGGGCGAGGGGTAAGGGTCAGGAGAAAGTCGCGCCGTCACCTTTACCCCTTCCCCTTTAACCTTTCCCCATCGGTCGGAGATGCGTCTGCGGCTCATCTGGGTGGGGAAGACGCGCGACGCGCACCTGCGGGCGCTGGCCGCCGAGTACCTGAAGCGGCTCTCGCGGGTCGCGCGGTGCGAGGTGACGGAGCTGCGCGAGTCGGGGGCGGAAGACCCGCGGGCGTGCCTTGAGGAAGAGGGCAAACGCATAGTGGGTGCTTTGGCATCAGATGCTCTGACGATTCTGCTGGACGTGTCGGGGGCGACCCAGTGGAGTTCGGAAGAGCTGGCCGCGCAGGTCGAGGCGTGGCAGGGTCGCTCGGTCAGGGAGGCGGCGTTCGTGGTGGGCGGCCACCTGGGCGTCTCGGACGAGGTGAGGGCGCGCGCGCAGGTGCGCTGGTCGCTCTCGCGGCTGACGCTGACGCACGAGATGGCGCGGGTCGTCCTCGCGGAGCAGCTCTACCGCGCGTACACGATCACGCGGGGGCTGCCCTATCAGAAGTGAAAATCGGCGGGCAGGTCTTGTCTGAAACCGCGACCCGCGAAAAGCGTATTCACACGGTTTAAGAGCAAGCAGGGTTAGAGAAGGAGCACACAACGGAATGGACAAGAGGAAGACCAAGGCGTACCGCGACCGCCTGCTGGCGCGCCGCGAGTCGCTGTTCAGCCAGGTGACCGAGGCCGAGATGTCGAGCCGCGAGCGCGACCTGGAGGCCACCCAGGACCCGGCCGACATGGCCGCCAACGCCTACACCAAAGAGCTTCTGATCTCGATGTCGGCCAACGACCGGAAGCTTCTGCAACTCATCGACGAGGCGCTCACCCGGGTCGAGGCCGGCGGCTACGGCGAGTGCGTCAACTGCGGCGAGCCCGTCGCGGAGAAGCGGCTCGACGCCGTGCCGTGGACGCGCTACTGCCTCAAGTGCCAGGACATGCAGGAGCGCGGGCTGCTCAACGAGGACGAGGACTGACGGGTAAGCCCCGGCGACCGCACGACTTTCACGGCCCCCGCCGTCGGAAATTTTCCGACGGCGGGGGCTCCGCTTTTGTGTTAAATTCGGGCCGCGCGCCCCGCCAGACGCCCGCCGCCACGGCAGACAGAAACTTTCCGCCCGACATTTTTCGCCGCCCCGCCCGGCCGAGCCTTAACCGTTTGAGTCTCGTCAGCACGCTCGACAAACTCTGCGACGCGGCGCTCGCGCTCGCCTACCCGCAGCCGTGCGCGGCGTGCGGCGTGCGGGGCGTCGAGGCGCGCCGCGACTGGCCGGCGTGCGCGGCGTGCTGGGCGTCGACGCGCCTCTTCGGCGGCGGCGAGACGCTGTGCCGGAAGTGCGGCGCGCCCGCGGGCGGGGAAGTGCCCGCGGGGAAGAGGCCGGGCGTGCGCTGCCGCCGCTGCG
>DASVSK010000419.1:0-7412 GCA_036388135.1 Pyrinomonadaceae bacterium
CTTCATGACGCGCTCGCTCTTCGACCTGTGGTCGAACTTCACCTTCTTTCTGAACGACCCGGAGTTCGGCGACGAGATACAGCAGCACGACTCGCGCTTGCAGCACGGCGCGAACTTGCAGTACGTCCGCCCGCACACGCTCTTCGGCGCGCGCGCGCTCCTGACCGTCGGCGGCAACTTGCAGGCGTTCCGGACGAACGTCGGCCTCTACCCGTCGGTCGGGCGCGACCCGGGCCGCGCCGAGGTCACGCGCGCCGACCCCGCGGCCTGCCCCTTCCGGGAAGAGCCCGGAAGGCCCGGCATCGCCGACAGATTCGACAGCCCCTGCTTCCTGCTCACCAGCGCCCGCGCGCGCGTGACGAACACGGGGCTGTACGCGCAGCAGGCCGCCGACCTCTTCGGCGGACGCCTGCACCTCGAAGGCGGGTTGCGCTACGACTATTTCCGCTTCAACGTCGAAGACCTGATACGGCCCGCCTTCTCCGGCGCGCGCGGCGAAGGGCGTTTGCAGCCGAAGGCGTCGCTGGCCTACACGCCGTCTCACACGTTCCCCGCGACCTTCCACTTCAACTACGGCCGCGGCATCAGCAGCCAGGACGCGCGCGGCGTCGCGCGCCGGCCGGAAAGCCCGCGCGTCGCCACGACCGACTTCTACCAGCTCGGCACGTCGCACAACCTCGGGCGCTTCTCGGCGAGCGCCGACCTGTTCCTCATCGACAACTCGAACCAGCAGGTCTACGTCCCCGACGACGGAAGCATCGAGTTCGCCGGCCCCAGCCGCGCCTACGGCTTCGAGGTGAAAAACTCCGTCCGCATCACGCGCAAGCTCTCCTTCAACGGCGGCCTGACCCGCGTGATGAACGCCTTCTACCGCGGCACGCGCCCGCGCGAGTACGTCGAGGGCGCGCCGCACACGGTCGCCAACGCGGGCTTTACGCTCTCCGACTACCGCGGATTCAGCGGGTCGCTCCGCTACAGGCACACGGGCAACTACCGGCTCGACCCGCTCGACGCCGGAGTCCACGCGTCGGGGCTCGACGTCGTCGATCTCGGCGTCAGCAAGCGACTCCGGCGCGATTTAGACTTCAACCTCTCGATAGATAATCTTTTCAACAAGCGTTACTACGAGACGCAGAACTTCTTCGAGTCGCGCGTGCGCTCGGGCGAGGAGTCGGCCGCGCGCATCCACGCGACGCCCGGCTACCCCTTCGGCGTGACCGTGGGGCTGACGTTCAGGTTAGGCGGCAAGTAGGCTCAAGACGCATGTGCGGGATTAGCGGCATCATCGACGGCGGAGGCGTCACGCCCGAAGACCTGACGCGGGTCTCGTCGATGAGCCGCGCGCTCGTCCACCGCGGCCCCGACGCCTCCGGCGCGTACAACGCGACGCACGTCGCGCTGGCCGCGCGACGCCTCTCCATCATCGACCTCGGCGGCGGCGGCCAGCCGCTCTTCAACGAAGACCGCTCGCTCGCGCTCGTCGCCAACGGCGAAATCTATAACCACGCCGAGCTGCGCCGCCGACTCGAAGCGCGCGGCCGCCGCTTCACTACGGGGAGCGACTGCGAGGCCATCCTCCACGCCTACGCGGAATTCGGCCTCGCCTGCGTCGAGCACTTGCGGGGCATGTTCGCCTTCGCGCTCTGGGACGACGCCCGGCGGCGTCTCGTGCTGGCGCGTGACGCGATGGGGGAGAAGCCGCTCTACGTCTACGAACGCGCGGGCCGGCTGCTGTTCGCCTCGGAGATGAAGGCGCTCCTCCGCTCGGGCGAGGTTCCGTTCGAGCTGGACGCGGAGGCCGTCGACCTCTACTTCCATTACCAGTACGTGCCCGAGCCGCGGACGGCCGTCAGGGGCGTGCGCAAGTTGGACGCGGCGCACCTGCTCGTCGTCGACGTCGAGCCGTGGCGCGTCGAGGAGAGATGCTACTGGCGGATGGAGGACGCGCCCGCCGTCGAAGGCGACGCGCCAACCCTCATACGCGAGCAGCTTGAGGCGGTCGGCGAGTTAATTACACGCGCGGACGTGCCCGTCGGCGTCGCCCTGAGCGGCGGGCTGGACTCAAGCGCCGTCGCCGCCGCGGCGGCGCGTCACCGCGGCGAGTTGCACGCCTTCAGCGTCGGTTACCCCGGACGCCCCGAGGGGCTCGACGAGCGCGACGAGGCCCGCGCCCTCGCACATCACCTCGGCCTGCCCTTCCACGAGGTCGAGGTCAGGACGGGAGAAGTCGTCGAGCTATTCCCCGAGTTGAACTACTGGCGGGACGACCCCGTCGCGGACTACTCGGGGCACGCCTACTACGCGGTCATGCGAAAGGCGCGCGAGCGGGGCGTGCCCGTCATGCTGCAAGGCCAGGGCGGCGACGAGCTGTTCTGGGGCTACCCGCAACTGCGCCGCGCCGCGGTCGAATCTTTCGAGAAGGAGGCGCTGCGCGGCGGCGGCCTGATGGCCCCGCTCCGCTACCTCTCGCCGGCCGCGCCGTCGTCGCTGTCGGGCGCGGGACTTTCGGCGTGGGCACGCGACCTCGGCGGCGCGCGTTCCGGCTGGCGGCGCGTGCGCCGGCACCGCGCTTCGCCCGCCGGGCGGCTGGTCTTCTACGACCTTTCGCCCGACTTCCGCGCGGCGGCCGAAGGCGTCGGCCGCCTCTACGGCGGGCCGTTCGCAGAGCAGCTCCGACCGGGCGGCGCTGCCTCATTGTTCACGCTCCCCCTGCCGTGGCCGAGGGTTGACGTCGCGCTGACGCGCCTTGTGAGCGACACGTATCTGCGCGGGAACGGCGTCGCGCAGGGCGACCGCCTCGCCATGGCCTCGTCGGTCGAGCTGCGTCTGCCGCTCCTCGACCGACGGCTGGTGGAGACGGTCGTCGGCCTGCGCAAGGCGCGGACGGACGTGGGACTCGCGCCCAAGGCGTGGCTCAAGAGCGCGGCCGAAGGGCTGCTCCCCGAGTGGGTCTTGAGCCGCCCCAAGAGAGGTTTCGCGCCGCCCGTGGGCGAATGGCATCAGGCGTTGTTCGCCGCGCACGGCGGGTCTCTGCGCGGCGGGCACCTCGTTCAGTCCGGCGTCCTGCGCCCCGAGAGCGCAGACCTTCTCGCGCGCGGGCCGTTCCCCGAGGGTCTGACGAGCCCCCTGTCGTTCAAGGCGCTCGTGCTGGAACAGTGGTGCCGCCGGATGAGCGCCGAGGCGCGCGCCCCCACGCCGAAGCCTTGTCGCGAGAGTCGGGGCGAGCCTGTCTGGAGAGTGTGTAGTTGAAAGAGAAGCTCAGAGTCGCCATCAACGCGCAGCTCAGGCCCGACGGCGGCGCGGGCGGCACCGTGACCGTGCTGCGCGCGCTGGCCGCGCTCACGCGCCTCGACGACGGGCCGGAGGAGTACGTCTTCGTCGGCCCGCACGACGCGCCGGAGTGGTTAAGTTCGATACTCCCGCCCGGCCAGACGGTCGTGCCCGGCCCCGCGCCCGCCGAATGGGGCGTCGACCGGCTGGAGCCCTACAAGCGTGCGCTCGGCGCGCTGCGCCCCGCGGCGCGCGGCCTCAGGCGGATGCTGAATGCGACCGTGCAGACCGCGGAGGCTCGGGCGGGGCTCGCCTCTTTAAAATCTTTCGCGCACGCGACGCCGAAGAATTTTTACGAGGGGCTGGGCTGCGACGTCGTCCACTTTCCTTTCCAGTCCTACGAGCCGTGCGGGCTGCCGACCGTCTACAACCCGCACGACTTGCAGCACCTCCATCACCCGGAGTTTTTCACCCGGTCGGAAAGCGAACGGCGTGAGAGCCTTCACCCGGCGGCCTGCCGCGCGGCGCACACCGTCGTCGTCGCCTCGGAGTTCGTCAAGCGCGACCTGGTCGAGCGTTACCACATCGAGCCGCAGAAGATTCAGGTCATCCCGTGGGCCCCGCCGCCCCTGCCGGAATCTCCGGCCGCCGAGGACTTCTCGACGCTCAAAAGTAAGTACGGGCTGGGCGACGGCCCGTTCGCGCTCTACCCGGCGATGACCTGGGAGCACAAGAATCACGTCCGGCTCCTTGAGGCGCTGGCGCGCCTGCGCGACCGCGACGGGCTGGAACTGCGCTTCGTCTTCACGGGCTATCAGACAGACTTCTGGCCGCGCGTCGAGCGCCGTGTGAATGAGCTGGGGCTCGGGGGGCAGGTGAATTTTCCGGGCCTCATCCCGCGCAAGGAGCTGAGCGCGCTCTACCGCGCGGCGCACTTCGTCTTCATCCCGACGATGTTCGAGGCCGCGAGCGCACCCCTGTTCGAGGCGTGGCAGCACGGCGCTCCGGTGGCCTGCTCGTCGGTCACGTCGCTGCCGGAACAGGCGTCGGGCGCGGCCCTGCTCTTCGACCCGTTCGACGTCGAAGAGATTGCTTACACGCTCGCGCGCATGGCGGTCGACGACGGCCTGCGCGACGAGCTGCGGCGGCGGGGCGCGCGCCGCCTCGACGACTTCAGCCTCGAACGGACGGCGAAGGCTTACCGCGCCGTCTACCGGCGCGCGGCGGGGCTAACACTCGGCGAAGAGGATCGCCGGCTCCTCGGTTGGGACTGGACGCGCGGAAGCGCGCCGGCCGGGCGGCCGGCCATCGACTAAAGATAAGGGACTAAAAAAAGATAAGGGGACTAAAAAAGATTATGAACAAGTACATCTCTGTCAGACTACTCATCTTCGCCGCGGCGCTCGTCTTGTCCGGTTGCGGCGCAGCCGCAGAGAGAGCGGGCGGCGACGGTAAAGCGGCCGCCGCCCCGCCTGTCGCCAACGCGGCGACCCCGACGCCCGCGGCCGTCGCCGTTGCGGCGTCCGCCGACACAGCGCCCGCACCCCCCACGACGGCGGGCGCTGCGACGGCGCAGCAGGGCGCGTCCCCCGCGTCCGCGCCACGCGGCAGCGGCAGCGCACAAACGGCGAAGATGCCGACGCCGCGGATAGGTTCAGGCGGCAACGACTTCTTCCTCTTCACGCAGGCGCGCTCGGCCGTCAACTCCGACCCCGAGTTGAAAGCCGCGAACCTCATCATCGAGGTCAAGGAGGGCGTCGTCACCCTGAACGGCACGGTCGCCGGCGCGGCGTTGAAGGCGAAGGCCGAAGAACTCGCGCGCGGCTCCGGGCCGAAGGCCGTCAGGAATCAGCTCCGCGTCTCTACAGGGAAGTGAATGACGCCGCCCTCGGGGCATCACGACGCCGTCTAACGGAACATTCAGGAAGGCGAGGGCGCTAACCAGGAGGGCAAGAACATGAGGGGTATAGGAACACGCTTATTCAACTTTTTCACCGCGGCTCTGATTCTCGCCGCCGCGCTGTCGGCCCCGGCCGCGGCGCAGGATAAGGGTAAGGGGGCGCAGAAGCCCGCCACCGGCACCGCCGACGCCTGGCGGCAGGCGCTCCCGCCGGGGACGGAAACCGAAGCAACGCCGGAAGCGTCCGCCGACGTCGCTCAGCAGCGCGCCACCCGCGAGGCGTCGGAAAAGGCCATCATCGCGCTCGAACGTAAGTGGATGGGCGCGCTTCAACTCCGCGACGCGAGCGTCCTGAGTCAGCTCGTCTCCGACGAGTTCACGCTCGTCAGTCCGCGGCTGGTCGTCGCCGCCGGTGACAGGGACAGGTACTTCCAGCACGCCATGCGCGAACTGAGTCTCACCTCCTACGACTTCGAGGGGTTGAAGGTGCGTCTGTACGGGCGGACGGCCGTCGTCAGCGGGCAACTGAGGCAGAGCGCCCGCGTCGCGGGCGAGGACTGGGGCGGCTCCTACCTCTTCACGGACGTCTGGGTCAGCCGCGACGGGACGTGGCAGGTCGTCAGCAGGCACGCGAGCCTTCTCCCGGAGAAGAAGTAGACCGGGCCATAAAGGTGAGACTCGAAACGCGTGAAGCGGGCCGGGTCAAAGAGACATTCGACGAGGAATAAGAAGCTAGAGTCTCTTCAGGCGCGCACTAACGAAGGGCGGGCGCGAAGGTCATAGACCTCGCGCCCGCCTTTGAGGTTCTGTACTGGAGAGCGGCGGGCCGCGCCGCGGCCGTTCATGGTTGCGGCGCGGCCTGCCGCCATTCGAGCCGGCCGTCCACGCGCTGGCCGCCGATACGGACGTTTTCGAGCTTCAGCCCTTCGACGTTCTTGAGGACGAACGTGCGGTCGGCCTGTTTGATGTTGACGTTGCGCAGCGTGACGTCGCGCAGCGGCGCGGCCGCGGGGGCGTCGCCGTTAAAGACCGTCCCGGCGCGCTCGACCGTGAAGTTCTCGAAGACGATGTCGCGGTAGGTGGACGGGAAGTTGCCGCCGAGCTGGCCGGGGTAGTCGAGCTGGAACCAGAACAGGTTGTCGAACGCCTCCACCGTGAAGTTTCGCACGCGTATGTGCTCGACCGTGCCGCCGCGGTCGAGGTTGGCCTTGAAGCGGATGGCGGACGCGCCCTTGCGCAGCACGTTGTCGGTGAAGTAGACGTGCCGGATGTCGCCCGACATCTCGCTCCCCAGGGCGATGCCGTCCTCGCCGCCCATGTCGTTGTGGCGGACGACGACGTGCTCGCTCGGCCGCCCTATCTCGCGGCCGTCGCGGTCGCGCCCCGACTTGACCACCACCGAATCGTCGCCGGTGCGGAACCAGCAGCGCTCGATGAGGACGTGGCGGCTTGAGTCGACGTCCACCCCGTCGTTGTTGGCGTGGTGACTGTCGACGCGGACGCGCCGCACGGTGGCGTGGTCGGTGTAGACGAGGTGGTTCACCCAGAAGGGCGAGTTGAGCACCGTGTAGTCTTCGAGCAGCACGCGCTCGGCGCGGAAGAACTGGATGATGCTCGGCCGCAGGTGCGTGCCCTCGGCGAAGACGCGGCGGGCCGCGGGCGTGCCGTCCGAGCCCATCCGGCGCAGCCGCTGGAAGTCGGGCTCCGCCTTCGGAATCCAGGTGAGGAACTCGCTGGCGGCGTTGCCGTCGATTGTGCCCTTGCCCGTGATGGCGACGTCGCGCACCTCGAAGGCGTAGATGAGCGGCGAGTAGCCGTACACCTCCGTGCCCTCCCAGCGCGTGAGCACGGCCGGCAGGTAGTGCCGCGCCTCGGGGCTGAAGAGCAGCGTGGCCCCCTCAGAGACGTGGAGGTTGATGCGGCTCGCCAGGTGTACGGGGCCGCGGCTCAGCCACTTTCCGGGCGGGATGACGACGCGGCCGCCGCCTTGCGCGGACGCCTTTTTGATGGCGGCGAGGATGGCGGGCCGCGCGTCGGCCGTGCTCCCGGCCTGCGCGCCGAAATCGGTGATGAGATAGTCGCGGGCGGGAATCTCCGGCAGACGGATGGAGCGCACGACCTCCTCGGCGCGGGCCCAGTCGTCGGCCGGCTGCGCGAGCGCAGAAGGGGCGGCGCACAGGGCGAGCGCGACGGCGAAGAGGCGGACGAGTGACGAGAGAGTGCGCGTACGGTTCATGACGTG
>DASVSK010000420.1:0-4846 GCA_036388135.1 Pyrinomonadaceae bacterium
CTGACCCGCTTCGACGCCCTTGAGGATGTTGATGATCTGCTCTTCGCTGAACCTGGACTTGCGCATGATGGGTTCTCCTCGTCGGTTAGTTTACGAGAGAACTCTCATTATCGCTGCACCTCTTTTAGGGGAGGAGGTCAACCCGCCCTGGCGGCCGGCCGCGGGCCGGGGCGGGCGCGCGAGCCCTTGCCTGAATGAATACTCATTCAGTATGATGGGGGCCGACCCTTCAGGGAATTTTCGTAAAAGTCTCGGAGTCAAAAACCCCTATGCTTCGGATCGACAAGGCCGCCGTCCTCGGCGCGGGCACGATGGGCGCGCAGATAGCTGCCCACCTCGCCAACGCGGGCATTCCCACGCTCCTCCTCGATATCGCGCCCAAAGAGCTGAGCCCCGAGGAGCAGGCGCGGGGCCTGACGCCCGACTCGAAAGAGGTGCGCGACCGCGTCGCGCGCGCCGGGCTGGAGGCGGCGAAGAAGGCGAAGCCCGCCGCGTTCTTCGGCGCGGAGGCCGCCGCGCTCGTCTCCACGGGGAACTTCGAGGACGACCTGCCGCGGATCAAGGACTGCGACATCGTCATCGAGGCCGTCGTCGAGAACCTTGAGATCAAGCGCCGCCTCTTCGAGCGGGTGGAGAAGTTCCGCAAGCCCGGCTCGGTCGTCGCCTCGAACACGAGCGGCATCCCCATCCGGCAGATCGCCGAGGGCTTCACGGAAGACTTCCGCGCGCACTTCCTCGGCACGCACTTCTTCAACCCGCCGCGCTACCTCCACCTCGTCGAGCTGATTCGGACAGAGTGGACGAAGCCGGAAGTGTCGTGCGCCGTCTACGGCTTCCTCGACCGGCGGCTCGGCAAGGGGGTCGTGGTGGCGAAAGACCGCCCGAACTTCATCGCCAACCGCATCGGCACCTACGGCGCGCTGGTGACCTTGAGGACGCTGGCCGAGGACGGCTACACCATCGAGGAGGTGGACAAGATGACGGGCCCCGCCGCGGGGCGTCCGAAGTCCGCCACCTTCCGCACGTTCGACATCGTCGGCCTCGACGTCCTCACGCACGTCGCCCGCAACCTCTACGAGGCCGTCCCCGACGACGAAGACCGCGAGGCTTACAGGCTGCCGGAGTTCGTCGAGCGGATGGTCGAGCGGCGGCTCCTCGGCGACAAGACGCAGGGCGGCTTCTACCAGAAGCGCAAGGGCGAGGGCGGGCAGAAGGACATCTGGACGCTCGACGTGGCCTCGCTCGAATACCGCCCGCAGCAGAAGGCACGGCTTCCCGCGCTGGACGCGGCGAAGAACATCGAGGACACGCGCGCGCGCGTGAAGTCGCTCTTCTGGGCCAAGGACCGCGTGGGGCAGTTCATGTGGAAGACCTCTTCGCCCGTCTTCACGTACGCCGCGAACCGCGTCCCCGAAATCGCCGACACGGTGGTCGAGGTCGACCGCGCGATGAAGTGGGGCTTCGGCTGGGAGCTGGGCGTCTTCGAGGCGTGGGACGCCGTCGGCGTCGAGAAGACGGTGGCGAAGCTGAAGGAGGAGGGGAGGCAAGTCCCGCAGAACGTGCAACGCATGCTCGACGAGGGCGCGACCTCCTTCTACAAGACGGAGGGCGGGCAGGAGTTCTACTTCGACTTCGCCTCGGGCGAGTACAGGCCGGTGGCCGAGACGCCGGGCGTCGTCGTCCTCAAGTCCCTGAAAGACCGCACGGGCGTCATCAGGAAGAACGCGGGCGCGTCGCTCTTGGACCTCGGCGACGGGGTGGCGTGCCTGGAGTTCCACTCGAAGATGAACTCCATCGGCGGCGACACGCTACAGATGTTGAAGACGGCGCTGGCGGAAGTCGAGCGAAATTTCGTCGGGCTCGTCGTCGGCAACCAGGGGCAGAACTTCTCGGTTGGCGCGAACCTGATGCTGGTGCTGCTCGGCGCGCAGGAGGAGGACTGGGACGAGATAGACCTCGGCGTGCGCGCCTTCCAGCAGGCGACGATGTCGCTGCGCTACTCGCCGAAGCCCGTGGTCGTCGCGCCGTTCCAGATGACCTTCGGCGGCGGCTGCGAGATGACCCTGCACGCGGACCGCGCGCGCGCCTCGGCCGAGACCTACATCGGGCTGGTCGAGGTCGGCGTGGGCTTAATCCCCGCGGGCGGCGGGACGAAGGAGATGCTGGTGCGCGCGCTCGACTCCATCCCGCCGGGGGTGACCGAGGCCGACCCGTTCCCCTTCGTCAAGCGCGCGTTCGAGACGGTGGCGACGGCGAAGGTGGCGACCTCCGCCGCCGAGGCGAAGTCGCTCGGGTTCCTGCGCGAAGAGGACTCCTTCTCGATGAACGCCGACCGCCTCGTCGCCGACGCCAAGCAGGAGGTGCTCGCGCTCGCCGCCGCCGGCTACACCCGGCCGCAGCAGCGCGCCGACGTCCTCGCGCTCGGCAACTCCGCGCTCTCGACCATCAAGCTCGGCATCCACCAGTTGAAGCGCGGCGGCTTCATCTCGGACTACGACGCGTTCCTCGGCGAGAAGCTCGCGCGGATTCTGACCGGCGGCGACCTCAACCACGAGACGCGCGTCTCCGAGCAGTACCTCTTAGACCTGGAGCGCGAGGCGTTCCTCAGCCTGTGCGGCCAGCGCAAGACGCAGGAGCGCATCGCGCACATGCTGAAGACCGGCAAGCCACTCCGCAACTAGAGGGGCGCGATGAACGACTCACGAAAGAACGGCGAGCTGGACGCCCTGCTCGACGAGCTGCGGGCGGGCGGCCGAGAAGCGCGGAAGGTCTTCGGCGGGCTGTCGGCGGCGCAGCTCAACTGGAAGCCGTCGGCCGGGCGCTGGAGCGTCGGCCAGTGCTTCGAGCATTTGATTAAGACCAACAGCACCTTCGTCCCCGACATCGAGCGGGTCGCGGCCGGGACGTACAGGAGCAGCCTGTGGGCGCGCGTCTCGCCGCTCTCGGGACTCTTCGCCGGGCTGATTTTGAAGGCGCTCGACCCCGAGAAGGGGCGGAAGACCAAAGCGCCGCGCGTCTTCGAGCCGGCGTCGAGCGACGTGGGGGCCGACGTCATCGAGCGGTTCGCGCGCCACCAGGAGGAACTGTCCGAGCGGATGCGCGCGACCGCGGGCGCGGACCTGCGGCGCACGATGGTCACGTCGCCCGTCTCGGCCGTCGCCACCTACAGCCTGCTCGACGCCTACCGCATCCTCGTCGCGCACGGGCGCAAGCACTTCGAGCAGGCGCGGCGCGTCACGGAGGCGGAGGGCTTCCCCGCCGCTTAGAGGGTCGGAGAGTTATGGACTACCCCGTCACGCCGGCCGTGAGGCTTTTGAGAGAGAAGAAGGTCGAGTTCGCGCCGCACCTCTACGACTACGTCGAGCGCGGCGGGACGAGCCACTCGGCCGAGGCGCTGGGCGTCGACGAGCACGCGGTCGTCAAGACGCTCGTGATGGAGGCGGAGGGGAAGCGCCCCTTCATCGTCCTGATGCACGGCGACCGCGAAGTCTCGACCAAGAACCTCGCGCGGCACATGGGCGTGAAGGCCGTCCACCCGTGCGACTTCGCGGAGGCGCAGAAGCAGACCGGCTACCTCGTCGGCGGCACCAGCCCCTTCGGCACGCGCACGCACCTGCACGTCTACGCCGAGCGGACGATTTTCGACCTGCCGAAGATTTACATCAACGGCGGCAAGCGCGGCTTCCTCGTCTCGATAGACCCGCGCGTCCTGCGCGACGTGTTGCAGGCCGAAGAGGTCGAGGTGGCAATCGAAGCGGGCGGTTGAGCATCCAAGCGGGGCGGAATTTTAACAAGAGGGTATTTATTTATGAGAGACGCAGTCATCGTTTCCGCCGTGCGCACGGCGGTCGGCAAGGCCCCAAAGGGGACTCTGAAGAACACGCGGCCCGACGAGATGGGCGCGGCCGTCATCGAGGAGGCCGTGCGCCGCGCCGGGGGGCTGGAGAAGGCGGAGATCGAGGACGTCGTCATGGGCTGCGCGATGCCCGAGGCCGAGCAGGGGATGAACGTCGCGCGCGCCGCGGCCATCCGCGCCGGGCTCCCCGTCGAGACCTCGGCGATGACGATTAACCGCTTCTGCTCCTCCGGGCTCCAGTCCATCGCCATCGCGGCCGACCGCATCCGGACGGGCGGGGCCGACGTCATCGTCGCGGGTGGGCTGGAGACGATGTCGCTCATCCCGATGGGCGGGCACACCATCCGCCCGAACCCGTACCTCGTCGAGCACTACCCTGACTTCTACCTCAACATGGGGCTGGCGACCGAGAACGTCGCGCGCAAGTACGAGGTCTCGCGCGACGAGCAGGACGCCTTCGCCTTCCGCTCGCACCGGCGCGCGGCCGAGGCGCAGGACGCCGGGAAGTTCGACGACGAGATAGTCCCGCTCAAGGTCACCTTCGAGGAGTTGGACGCGAAGGGGAGGAAGACGACGCGCGAGGCCACGTTCACCAGGGACGAGGGCGTGAGGCGCGACACCTCGGAGGAGGGGCTGGCGAAGCTGCGGCCGGCCTTCCACGCGAAGGGCACCATCACGGCCGGCAACTCTTCGCAGATGTCGGACGGCGCGGCCGCCGTGGTCATCATGTCGGAGGAGCGCGCGCGGCAGTTGAACCTGAAGCCTCTGGCGCGCTTCGTCGCCTACGCGACGGCCGGCTGCCCGCCCGAGGAGATGGGCATCGGCCCCGTCCACGCCATCCCGAAGGTCTTGAAGATAGCCGGGCTCAGGGCCGAGGACATCGACGTCATCGAGCTGAACGAAGCCTTCGCCGCGCAGTCCGTCGCCGTCATCAGGACGCTCGGGCTCGACCCCGAGCGCGTCAACGTCAACGGCGGGGCCATCGCCCTC
>DASVSK010000421.1:0-2583 GCA_036388135.1 Pyrinomonadaceae bacterium
TTCCGAACTGTTCACCTGGAAACCCCGTCCGCCGAAGCCGCGCGCGGCGCGTCGGGCACCCGGGGCGCGCGCCCCTTCGGACGGCCTCACCCCGCGGCCTTCGCAGCCCGGCGGACGCGCGCGCGACCTCTGAGTCGCGCCCCCACGCCCCGCCGTCCGGCGGCTCGCGTAAAACTTTTCAAACGGGGCCGGCCCCGCTCGCTCGCGCTCTCGCGCTGCGCGCCCGGCCGCCCCGCCAAAATCCTTCGGCCCTGTCCACTCAAAAGGCGCGCCTACCCGCTGCAAAGCTTTCGTGCGTGCGCGCCGTGCCGGAAAGTTTTAGGTTCTGGCAATCAAGACAGGCGCGGCCAGTATAAACGACCGCGCCGCGAAAAGGCGAGTGTGGAAGCGCGGCCCCGGCGCGAGCCGCGTGTTAGCGCTCAGCCGAGGACGCTGTCGGCGTCGAGCGTGAGGGCGGGGACGGCCGCCGACGCGAGGCTCGCGCCGCGCCCGACGAGGCGGGTCTCCCGGTACGTTCCGGCGGCGGGCCGCGCGTAGACCTCGATGACGTCTCCGGGCAGGTTGACGAGCCACACTTCCGGGACGCCCGCGCGCGCGTAGAGCGGGACTTTGATTCCGCGGTCGTACCCGGCCGTGCTGTCGGAGACTTCGACGAGGAGCAGGACGTCGCCCGGCCCGGGGTTGGCCTGCGCGTAGAAGTCGTCGCGCCGCCTGAGCAGCGTGACGTCGGGCACCGGCTCCGAGTAGTCGTCGACGTGGACGGGGTTCTGCACCCAGACGATTGCGATGTCTGTCGCCTGCTTCCCCAGAAGCTCGGTCAGCCTCCCGACGCAGGCGGCGTGGCGGCTGCCGATCGGACTCATCTCGATTATCTCGCCTTCGACCAGTTCGACGCGGTCGTTCTCCGACAGGACGCCGGCCGCGGCCATCCTGTAGTACTCGCTGACGCTGAAATGTCGTCTTGAGACTTCGACTGACATGGCGACCCTCACAACCCACGGCGGCGTGCAGGACAGCACGGCCTCCGGCCGCCTCAGTTGACGAAGCGGCGGAGGCGGATGCTGATGGCGAAGCCGATGGCGACGGAGGTGGCGAGGATGGCGGAGAGCCCCGCGCTCATCAGCGGCAGCGGCACGCCGATGACGGGCAGCATCCCGAGCGCCATCCCGACGTTGATGAAAATCTGGAAGGCGAGTCCGCCGACGATGGCCATGATGACGAGCATCCCCGTGCGGTCGGGCGCGCGCCGCGCCCCGTGCATGAGCTTGGTCAAAAGCACGGCGTAGGCCAGCAGCAGCAGCACGCAGCCGACGAAGCCCGTGTTCTCGGCCGTGACGGCGAAGATGAAGTCGGTGTGCGGCTCGGGCAGGAACTTGAGCTGGCTCTGCGAGGCCGCGCCCTTCGTCGAAGAGCCCCACAAGCCCCCTTTGCCGACCGTGAGGATCGACTGCCAGGTGTGGTAGCCGTAGCCGCGGCGGTCGGCGTTCTCGGGGTCGAGGATGACGTTGACGCGCTCCTGCTGGTAGGACTTGATCTTGCCCGTCTTGACGCCGACGACCCACGCGGCCGGGACGAGCGCCACGCTCAGGACGAGCGCGGCGAGCACCATCCACATCCGCACCGACGAGAGGAAGAGGACCACGAAGAGCAGAGGGAAGTAGGTGAGCGCCTGCCCGGCGTCCGGCTCCAGCAGGATGAGTCCGACGGGGAGCGCGAGGATGCCGACCCCGACGAGCGTCTCGCGCAGCGTGAGCGCGGAGGCGCGGTGCCGCCCGAAGTAGCGCGCCAGCATCAGCACCGTCGGAATCTTCACGAACTCGGAGGGCTGGAACTGGCCGAGGCCGGGGACGCCGATCCACGCGCGTTGGCCGTTAATCTTGAGGCCGATGCCGGGGATGAGCACGATGACGAGCAGGAAGAGGCCGAAGGCGTAGAAGAGCGGCGCGATGTAGACGAGCCTGCGGTAGTCGGTGAAGGCCACCGCCAGCATGACGAGCGTCGAGACGCCGAGCCCGAGGAGCTGCTTCTTCCAGTAGCCCTGCTCCGGCTGCGCGTTGTAGATCATCCATGTCCCGAACAGGGCGATGGCGAGCGCCAGCAGCGTCAGCACCCAGTCGAAGTCGCGGAGTTTACGCTTTTCCAGGATTGCAACCATTGGTTCGGATGTCGGAGGCCAGAGGTCAGTAAAACCGGAGCGCCGGGCGTCGGCATTCGCCCGACGCCCGGCACCCGACACCTATCTTTTCGCCATCTCTTCCGCCGCCGGCCGCGGGGCCAGCTCGGGGTGCGCCCTGGAGAGGTAGGTCTGGTAGACCTTGTGGACGGCCGGGGCGGCGAACTTGCCGCCGAAGCCGACGTTCTCGATGAGCGCGATCATGGTCAGCTCGGGCTTGCGCGCCGGGGCGTAGGAGACGAACCAGGAGTGATCCTTGTTCTTCCCGACGTCCTTGCCGAGGCCGACGACCTGCGCGGTGCCGGTCTTGCCCGCCACGTCGAAGCCCTCGATGCGCGCCGCGCCGCCCGTGCCGCCCGGCTCGTTGACGACCGCCCACATGCCCTCGACGACGACCTCGTGCTGCTCGG
>DASVSK010000422.1:0-7529 GCA_036388135.1 Pyrinomonadaceae bacterium
AAGTAGTGGCCTTCGGCCGTGTGCGGGTTCTCGAAGGAGGCGATCTGCACGGCGGCGACGGGGAGGCTGGCGTCGCGGCCGGGGAAGACCTGGCTGCCGTCGGCGGCGAAGGTCACGCGCCCGCGCAGGGCTTCGAGCGCCCAGCGCCGCGCCTCCTCGTGCGAGCGCCAAGCCTCGGCGAAGGGGACGACGGCCCCGCCCGCCCGCTCCAGCTCGTCCGAGGGGTAGGCGAGGCGCGCCGCCTGCGCCCCCGACTCGCGCCGCACCTCCTCGCCCGTCCGCCCCGCGAGCGCGCGCAGACGCGCCGCCAGTTCGCCCACCTCGCCGCGCAGCGAGCGCTCGTACCTCGCGAAATCCTCGCGCGTTTTTTCGAGCGCGCTGATGACGTGCGTGCGGTAAAGCATAAGGGGGTGAATGGTGAATAGTGAATGGTGAATGGTGAAGCCGTCATTCACTATTCACCATTAACCATTAACCATTCACTATTCACTACTTCCCTCTCTGGACGCGCGAGAGCCTGTCCATCGAGTAGGAGTAGCGCGTCGTCTTGAGGCGGCTCTCGACGAAGGTGTAGAAGATGCCCTCCTTGTCATCGCTGAACTTCTCGACGCCGCCGCGCCCCTCGCGCTTGAAGGACTTGTTGGTGACGAGGTTCATCGACTCGGGCGTGTCCTGCGCGCTCTCGTGCTGGAGGATGATCTGCAAGACCGTCCCCTCGTAGTGCGCGGGGAGGTTCTTGGAGGCGACGAACTTCGGCGTGACGAAGAAGATGGTCACCTTCCCGCCCGAGACGTTGAACTCCAGCGTGCCGTCGTCCGCGAAGCGGTCGGCCGTCGGCGCGCCGAGCACCTGCTCGACGTCGGCGCGCTTCGAGACGAATGGCTCAAGCCCCTTCCACGTCGCCGCCCGCGCGGCCCCGGCCGAGAGCAGCACCGTCAGGGCGGCGGCTAAACCTAACGCGACGTTGCGCGCCTGTGCGCGGCGAAAGTTTGTGTTTCTCATGCGGTGAATGCTAACGGGCGAGGGTTCAAAGTTCAAGGTTCAAAGCTCAAAGTCGGAACTTACGGGCTTTTACTTTCGCGGCGTGCGGCGCAGACGCCTCCCGGCGGGGCGAAGTGACGGGAAGACGAAAGGGCCGCACGTCTCATCCGAGACGTGCGGCCCTCCGACTTTGAGCCTTGAGCCTTTGAGCCTTTAGCTACTTGGCGAACGGGCGGACGCGCTCGGCCGACTCTTTGAAGTAGGCGTCCGACGGCGCGAGCTGGAGACCGCGCTCGTAGGCGGCGAGCGCCTTGGCGTAGTTCTTCGACGACTCGTAGGAGAAGCCGAGCAGCCTGTAGACCTCGGCGTTGTCCGGCGTCTTCGCGGCCGCCGATTCGAGCGCCGCGACGGCCTTGGGGAAGTTCTTCGCCTGCACCTGCGCGTAGCCGAGCAGGTAGAAGGTCTCGTCGGGCGCCTGCCCCGAGGCGGCGGCGCGTTCGAGCGAGGTGACGGCGCGGACGTACTGCTTGGCGAAGATGAGCGCCTGCCCTTGCAGGAGCGCCGAGCGCGCGTCGTTGCGCACGCGCGCGAGCGAGTCGGCCGCGCGCACGGCCGAGAGGAAGTCGGCGTCGGCGGCCGCGCCCGCGGCCGCGCGCCCGCGGTACATGTAAGCCTGCGTCAGCAGCTCCCACCCCTGGGCGAAGGTCGGGTCGGCGAGCGTGGCGCGGTTGAGCATGTTGACGGCCGTCGCGTAGTCCTGACGGCCGAAGGCGAGCTGGCCGAGGTAGAGCAGCGCGAACTTGTTCTTCGGGTCGCCCTTGAGCACCTCGCCGAACGTCCTCTCGGCGTCGGCCGTCTTCTTCATGTTCATCTCGGCGACGGCGCGGTAGTAGAGCGTGTTCGCGTCGGGCTTCGCGCCCGCGCGCGTCGTCGCGGCGACGAGCAGCGGGAGCGCCTGCTCGTACTTCTCCGCGAAGAAGTAGGCGTTGGTGAGCGCGTCCTCGGTCTTCGTGTCCTTGTCGCCCGCGGCGTTGCGCAGCTCCAGGGCGCGCTCAAGGTCGGCGGCCGCCTCGGCGTAGCGCTTCAGGTAGAACTGCGCGTAGCCCGCTATCTTCCACGCCTCGGAGTTCTTCGGGTCGGCCGCGGCCAACTGCCTGGCCTCGGCGAGCGCCGCGTCGTACTGCTTCTGTTCGAGGAGCGAGAAGGCGCGCGCGGTCGAGGCCGCGCCGGAAGGGGCGGCTGCGGCGGCGGACGGGGCGGCGGCGGGGGTGCGCGAGCCGGCCGGGGCGGCGTTGACGCTGGCGGCGGCGTCCGCCGTGGGCTGCGTGGGCGTCACGCGCCGCGGGCGGGTCGCGCCCGACTGCGCGTGCGCGAGCCCGGAGCAAAGGAGCAGCGCGGCGGCGGCCGGCGCGGCGAATCTACTGTTAAGTCTCTTCATAAGCGCGAAGTGTTTCATAACGCGAAGTGCGATTTCAACCCCGCGGGGAGAGGGGCAGACGTTCGGATGTCCCGCGCGCGGGGCGGGTTCGCCGGAAAGTTCGCGCGCGGCCGGCGGGGTGGCCGCCCGGGACGGCGGCGTCTAATGGAAAAGGCCGGGCGGTTTCAAGGCCGCCCGGCCTCTCCGTCATCCTCAAAGTGCCGCTTAGAAGTTCAGCTTCAACCCGAACTGGAACTGGCGGGGGTCGAAGGCGGCGGTGGAGCGGCTGCGGTAGCGGCCGTTGCCGGCGCGGTCGTTGACGAGGTTGACGTCCTCGAACCGCGGCGAGACCGCGGCCTCGTTGAAGCGGTTGAAGAGGTTGAAGCCCTCGGCGATGACTTCGAGGCGGAACTTCTCGCCGAGGGGGATGTTGCGCGTGACGCGCAGGTCGAGCGACTGGTAGGAGTGCGTCAGCCCGGCGTTGCGGCTGAGCGAGCCGGACTGGAAGGGCGCGGGCACGAAGAGCACGCCGTTCGAGTCGACCGACGGGCGGTCGGTCGAGCTGGAGAGGTCGTTGTTCGTGTCCTGACCCGAGAGGATGTTGAAGGGCCTGCCCGACGACCACTCGAAGATGGGTGCGACCATGAAGCCCGAGAGGAAGCTGCGGAAGCCGCCCTCGCTGCCCCACGAGCCGGGCGCGGCCAGCACGCCGCTGAAGACGAAGCGGTGGCGCTGGTCGAAGAGCGAGTCGGCGCGCTCAAGGTCGAGCCGGGTCACGTCCTGCGGCAGCAGCAGCGTCTGGAGGTCGCTCGAATCGTCAATCGAGTGCGACCAGGTGTAGGAGGCGAGGAACTGGTAGTTGTTGGCGAAGCGGCGGCGCACCTCGAAGGTGCCGGCGTGGTAGACCGAGTTGCCGTCAGAGACCTGCGCGTTGACGTCGCCGAAGGTGGTGACGAAGCCGGGGCGCGCGAGCGCGCCGGTCGCCGTGAGCACGCCGTTGAAGACCGCGGGCGTGACCGCGCCGCCGGTGATCGCCTGCGTGAAGAAGTAGTTCGGCCCCGACGGGCGGAAGAGGTTGGCCGCGAACGGCTGGACGACCGTGCCGCGCGTGGTGACGGCGACGAGGCCGGGGATGGGCTGCGCGACGATGTTCGAGCAGGTCGTCGGCGAGAGCGTGAGCACGGCCGTCGTGTTCGTCGGCAGCACGCCCGTGCAGCGGCGGAAGTTCTCGACGAGCGCGGCGTTGTTCGGCGCGTTCAGGTTGGTCGGGTGCGGCAGGTGGTGCGCGCCCGTGAAGAGCCAGCTCGCCTGGAAGGACATGTTCTCGGTCAGCTTGCGCTCAACCGTGACGTTGGCCTGGTTGGCGTAGGCGAACTCGAAGTCGGAGGAGACCGGCAGCGAGAAGGGCAGGAACGGGCCGAAGCCGGGGAACGTCTGGTCGTTGAAGCGCTGGCGGCCGAACTGGTACTGCGCGGTCGCCGCCGCGCCCGGCGTGAAGACGCCCGGCGGGCACAGGGGGTTGCCGCCCGCCGCGGTGCAGACCGTGCCCTGGAAAATCTGCACGGCGTTCAAAAGCTGGTTCGGCGCGGGGTTGCCGGGCAGGCTCACGAACTGCTGCTGCTGGACGTTGTCGGCGATGTCGGAGTTGAAGCCGATGGCGAGCAGCGGGTGGTCGTAGAAGAGGCCGTAGGCGGCGCGGAGCACGGTGTTGCCGTTGCCGTTCAAGTCCCACGCCATGCCGATGCGCGGCGCGATGTTGTTCTTGTCGCGCGGGAAGCCCTGCTGGATGCCGAAGGCGTTGTAGAAGCCGAGCGTGTTGGCCGCGGGCACCGCGAGGCCGGAGAGCGGGTCGTTGAAGTCCTGCACGGGGAGCTGGTCGGTGATCTCGTAGTCGTAGCGCACGCCGTAGTTGAGCGTGAAGTTCGGCCGCACCTTCCAGGAGTCCTGCCCGAAGACGGCGAGCGGGCGGTTCTTCAGGTTGCTGCTCGGGTTGCCGAAGCCCTGGACGAAGTTGCCGGGGAAGCCGAGGCCGTACTGCTGGACGGGCGTGAAGGCGGGCGCCGCGCCGGGGAACGGCGCGAGCGTCGAGGCCGACAGGCCGCCGAAGTTGTAGAGGCCGGCGAAGTTCAGCTCGAAGAGCGCCGAGACGCTGACGAAGTTGGCGTCGCCGCCGAACTTGAGCGTGTGGTTGCCGGCGACCAGGCTCACGTTGTCGGTGTAGGCGTAGCGGTTCTCGGTGCGGATGACGGGCGAGAACAGCTCGCGGCCGATGAAGGCGACGCCCGAGATGTTGTAGGCCGTGGCCTGCCCGTTCTGCGAGACGAAGGTGGCGCGGCGCTGCCCGAAGTTGAAGCGCGCCTCGTTGACCACCGTGTTCGAGAGCGTCGAGTGGAGCGTGGTGACGAAGTTCGAGTCGCGCAGGGTCTGGATGCCGGTGCGCGAGAAGTCGTTCTGGCCGAGCGCCTGGTTCTGCGACTCGACCTGGATGCCCGTGATGTCGGACGGGTTATAGCTGAAGCGCATCGTGAGGTCGTTCTTCTCGTTGATGCGGTGGTCGAGCCGCCCCGAGGAGAAGGTCGTGTCCTCCGAGATGGGGAAGACGCGGTTGAGCGCGAGCAGCGGGCGGAAGGCGTTCTGGCTGACGGGGACGGGCGCGCCCGTCAGGAAGAAGCGCTGGCCGATGACCTGGCCGGCGGTGATCGCGCCGCCGGGGCTGCGCAGCGTGCTCGCGCCGGTCAGACCCGTCTGGCCGCCGGCCGAGGCCAGCGTCGCGTACTGGACGGCCGCGCCCGCGAGCGCCTGCCCCGTGGCGATGTTGGCGGGCACGCCCGTGCCGATGAGCTGCGCGGCCTGCGTCAGAAGCCCCTGCACGTAGGTCGCCTGCGACGCGTTGATGCGGTTGAAGGTCTGCGAGAAGGGCAGGAAGGGCGCGCCGATGGTGACGCTCGAAGTCAGACCCTGGATGACGTCCGAGGTGAAGAAGCCCGACTCCTGCCGCTTGCGCTGCTCGAAGGCGAGGAAGCCGAACGTCATGTCGCGCGCGAGCGGGAAGCCGAGCGTCGCCCCGTACTGCGCGCGCGTGAAGGGCGGCTTCTTGTTCGGGTCGTTGTCGATGACGGGCGCGAAGGGGTTCCTGGCCTGGATCGTCTTGTGGCGGATGAAGCCGAAGATGTTGCCGCGCACGTCGTTGGTGCCCGACTTGGTGACGACGTTGACGACGCCGCCGGCCGTGCGGCCGAACTCGGGCGCGAACGAGTTGGTGACGACCTGGAACTCCTGCACGGCCTCCTGCGAGACGGTCGAGCGCGAGGCGTTGACGGAGTTGTCGGTGTTGTCCGCGCCGTCGACCTGCACGAGGTTCGAGCGGCCGCGCTGGCCGCCGAAGTTGAGGCCGGAGGTCGGCGCGGGGCCGATGGGGCGGCCGTTGTCGCGCGTCACGGTCGAGGTCGTCAGCGTGAAGTTGAGGTAGTCGCGCTGGTTGATGGGGAGGTTGTCGATTCTCACCTGGTCGACCGTGTTCGAGACGTTGGTCTTCGTGGTCTCGATCAGCTCGGTCTGCGCGCCGGTGACGGTGACGACGTCGGTGATCTGCCCGACTTCGAGCGTGAGGTCGAGGTCGGCGCGCTGGCCGACGGTGACGGTGACCGACGGGACGACGGCCTTCTTGAAGTTGGCGGCCTCGACCGAGACCTCGTACGCGCCCGGCGGGAGTTGGACGAGCTGGTAGAAGCCCTCGTCGTTCGTGGTCGCCGTGCGCGTGACGCCGACCGAGGGGTTGCGCGCGGAGACCGTCGCGCCGGGGATGACCGCGCCCGCCGCGTCGCGCACGACGCCGCTCAGGTTGGCAGAAGTCGCGTCGGCCTGCGCGAGCGCGTGGCCGGCACCGAAGGCGAGTGCGAAGGCGCACGCGAGCACGAAACGGTAAGCGGTCGTCGGCCACCGCCGGGGGTTAGCAGGCATAACTTCTTCTCTCCTTGAAAGACAAATGGGTCGATTCGGGCGAGGCGGCCGCGCCTCGTTGTTCGGGCGCGGAACAAATCCGCCAGCGTGAGCCTTGTCAAAGTTGCTCGCGAACAGACGGCGGGCGCGCGTCGGGAGCTTGAGTCACTTTTCGCCCGCCCGTGAAAGGAGGTCTGCGTTTTAAATCTCTGTTCTTACGGAGAGCAACTGAGTCGTTACTTACGAACGACTTTGTACCTTAAACCGAAGCACTTTGGCAAGAACCTCTTTGGCGGGGGCGGCGCGGCCTCGGCCGGTCACGGAATCGCCCTGTCGCGTGGCGGCCGCACCCGCGGGGGCCGCGGCCGTGACCTCAGGAACGTAGCGGCCCGCCGCCGCCCCGACGGCCCCGCCCCGCCCGTGTACATTACCGAGTTTTCTACTGACTACTGTCTACTGTCTACTGTCTACTGTCTACCGTCTACTTCATTTCCCCTCGTCGCGCGCGCCAGGCGTCGCCGCAGTCCCGCGCTCGCGCCGAGGGCGAGGACGGCCGCCTCCGCGAGCGCGGGCGGGGCGAGTGCGGCGCGGCGCAGCAGCCCGCAGAGTCGCAGCCGGGCGTCGAAGCGCGCGACGTAGGCGGCGCGGTACGCGCGGGCGAGCGGCGCGAAACCGTCGCCGCCACCCGCGAGCCAGCGCGTGACGGCGCGCGCCGCCAGCAGGCCGCCTTCGAGCGCCATCAGCATGCCGCTGCCGGTGAAGGGGTCGATGAAGGCCGCGGCGTCGCCGACGGCGAGCAGGCCGTCGAAGGGCGCGGGCTCGTGCCGCCCGAAGCTCTCGACCGAGACGCCCAGCCACCGCGTACGCGCGCGCACGCCGTCGAGCGTCTGCGCCGCGCGCCGGTTGCGCGTCAGGACTTCGCGCACCACGCGCTCGGGGTCGCTCGCGTGCCCGCGCACGTCGCGCGCGCGCGCGATGAAGCAGAGGTTGCTCAAGCCGCCTTCGACCGGGCTCAGCCCGCCGTAGCCGCCGGGGTAGAAGTATATCTCGCAGACGCCCGGCGCGCCGCGCGAGCCCTCCAAGTGCGCCTTGAAGGCGACGAGCTGCGCACGCGACCCGCCGCCGTTGCGCCGCGCGCGTCGGTCTGCGCCTCCCTCGCCGCCTTCCTGGCTCGCGCCGCCTTCCTGACTCG
>DASVSK010000423.1:0-3629 GCA_036388135.1 Pyrinomonadaceae bacterium
GGTCTCGGCCGCCGCCTCGAAGCCGTAGGAGCCCGCGCCGAGGAAGATGTTGTTGACGTACATCTCCATGATCTGCTGCTTGGTGTAGTAGCGCTCGATCTGGAGGGCGACGACCCACTCGTTGAACTTGCGCGTGTAGCTCTGCTCGGCCGTGAGGAAGAGCCGCTTGGCGAGCTGCTGCGTCAGCGTCGAGCCTCCCTCGCGGCTGCCCGTCTTGAGGTTCTTCCAGGCCGCGCCCATGATGCGGACGGGGTCGATGCCCTTGTGGTCGAAGAATCGCACGTCCTCGACGGCGAGGATGGCCTTCTGGACGTTGGGCGGTATCTCCTCGAACTTGAGCGGGACGCGGCGCTCCAGCGCGAACGAGCCGATGACGGTCTCCCCGTCGTCGGCGTAGACGCGCGTGACCACGCTCGGGCGATAGGTCGCGAGGGCCTTGACCTCCTCGGCGGCGCGCGAGTAGTTGAGGCTGTAGGCGAGCACGATGCCGGTCAGGCCGCCCGCCGCGATGGCGAGCAGGAGCACGGCCGGGAACCAGAAGCGTCGAAAGAGTCGCCTCCGGGGGACGGGCGCGGGTAGCGCGCGCGACTTCGTGCCGTCGTTCGTCGTCTGTTTAGCTGACATGGGAATTCTCGGGAAACCTCAAAACGTCCGGGGCGCGGGCGGGCGAGCGAACTGCCGCGTCTTAGAGCCCGCCGCGGCCGTGCGCGGCGGAGAGCCGGGGAGACCTACGTCCGCGGCCGATTATAACTTAAGCGCCGCGCGGCGCGCGAGGCGTTCGCGGCGGGAATCGCCGCGAAGTAGAGGGGCGCGGGCCCGGCCGCGCATCTTAAGAATCCGTCCCGCTTCGTTTCGTCCGACTCCGCGGACGCGGAGGGCTCCGCCCGCCGCCCCCGGCCTTAACAAACGTCTTGCCTTTACCCGCGGGGTGACGAGATAATCCGCCGTGCCTTAATCCCTGACGCGCCCGCGCACGCGGCGCGCGGCCCCCGGGAGGGGTCTCCAACTGCCGTCCGAACCGACGCCCGCTTCAACCGCCCCGCACGGCGGCCGCCGTGTGCCCAGCCGAGTCGTGAACAGAGGCCGACGTCTCATCCCCCGCGCGCTGCTCCCGTTCGCCGTCGCGGCCTGCCTGTGCGCGCAGGCGCGCGCGGCCGCGGGCGGCGGGCCCGGCTACCACGCAGAGACGTGGACGACCGAGCAGGGGCTGCCGGGCGACACCGTGCGCGCGGTCGTGCAGACGCGCGACGGCTACCTCTGGGTGGCGACGCAGGCGGGGCTCGCGCGCTTCGACGGCGTGCGCTTCACCGTCTTCAGCAAGCAGACCGAGCCCGCCTTCCGCTCGAACGAGTGCAACGTGCTGCTCGAAGGCGCGGACGGCTCGCTGTGGGTCGGCACCGTCGGCGGCGGGCTGATGCGCTACCGCGAAGGGCGCTTCGAGACCTACGGCCGCGCCGAGGGGCTCCCGACCGACGTCGTCAACAACCTCTACGAAGACCGCGCCGGCCGCCTCTGGGTCACCTCCTACGAGGCGCTCACCGTCTACGAGGGGGGCCGCTTCCGAACCTTCCCGACGGCCGACGCCGCGCGCCACGTCTACGCCATCCCCTTCCACGAGGACGACGCCGGGCGCGCCTGGTTCTTCAACTCGCGAGGCTTCAACTACGGCAGCGCGGGCGTGCTCCTCTTCTACCAGGGCGGCGAGCTACACGCCGGAGACGGGGCGGCGCGGCACCTCGCCTTCAAGCCCTCCGGGGCGTTCAGCCCCTTCGCGGGGCGCGGCGGCGCGGTCTGGGTCAACGACCGAGACGGGCGCACGCTGACGCGCTTCGCGGGTGCCGGCGTCGGCGCGGAAGCGCCCGCGGCCTACGAGCCGGGCGACGAGCCGACGCGCGCGCACGAGGACGGCGAGGGCAACCTGTGGGTGGCGACGAAGCAGAACGAGCTGCGCGTCGTGAGCGGCGGGCGCGTGCGGCGCGTCGCGGCCGGGGCGCTGCCGCGCGGCGTCGTCGGCGCGCTCTACGCCGACAGCGAGGGAAGCCTCTGGGTCGGTTCGAGCAGCGGGCTGACGCGGCTCAAGCGGCAGGCGTTCGACGCCTACACGACCGCCGAAGGGCTCTCGGACGAGACCGCCTGGACGGTCTTCGAGGACTCGCGCGGCGACATCTGGGTGGGGACGGACGGCGGCGTCCAACGTCTGCGCGGCGGCCGGTTCGACGCCTACGGCGAGCGCGACGGCATGGCGGCGAACGGCGCGATCAGCATCGCGGAGGACGCCGAAGGGCGGCTCTGGTTCGCCTCGACGATGGGACTGACGAGCTACGACGGCGGCGTGTTCAAGGCTTACGGGAGGCGCGAAGGGCTGCTGAGCGAGAACGTGCGCGGCGTGATGGTAGACCGCGCGGGGCGTCTGTGGGTCGGGAGCCTCGGCGGGCTCCAGCTCTTCGAGGGCGGGCGGTTCACGGCCTCTTACACGACCGCCGAAGGGCTGTCGCACAACAACGTGCTCTTCGTCCACGAAGACCGCGAGGGCGACGTCTGGGTCGGCACGCCTGCGGGGCTCAACCGCCTGCGCGGCGGCCGCTTCGAGGTCTTCACGACGGCCGACGGGCTCGGGTCGAACATCGTCGTCGGGGCGCGCGACGCTTCGGACGGCTCGCTCTGGTTCGCCACGGTCGGGGGCGGGCTGGCGCGCTTCCGCGGCGGGCGGTTCAGCGCCGTCACGCCGGCCGCGGGGCTCGGCGACGACACCGTCACCGCCATACAGGAGGACGGCGCGGGCAACCTCTGGATGGGGAGCACGCGCGGGGTGCTGCGCGCGTCGCTGGCGGAGCTGAACGCGGTGGCCGACGGCGCGGCGCGCGCCTTCACCTGCGTCGCGTACGGGAAGGCAGACGGGCTGCCGACCAACGATTGCAGCGGCGGCACGCAGCCCGCCGGGTGGCGCTCGCGCGACGGCCGCCTCTGGTTCCCCACGTCGAAGGGCGTCGCCGTCGTCGACCCCGCGCGTCTGGGCCGCAACCGTACGCCGCCGCCGGTCGTCGTCGAGAGCCTCGTCGTAGACCGGGAGGCGCGGCCGCTCGCGGGCGAGGTCGAGCTACAGCCGGGGAGCCGCGCCGTCGAGTTCCACTTCACCGCGCTCAGCTTCGTAGACCCCTCGAAGGTCAGGTTCCGTTACCGGCTCGAAGGCTTCGACCGCGACTGGGTGGACGCGGGCGCGCGGCGCGACGCCTTCTACACCAACCTGCCGCCGGGGCGCTACCGCTTCCGCGTCGTCGCCGCCAACGACGACGGCGTCTGGAACGAGCGCGGCGCGGAGGTGGCCTTCAGCCTGCGCCCGTACTTCTACCAGACCGTCTGGTTCTACCTGCTCTGCGCGCTCGGCCTCGCGGCGCTGATGTGGGGCGTCCACCTCCTGCGCGTGCGCCAGTTGCGGCGCGAGTTCGTGGCGGTGCTGGCGGAGCGCAACCGCATCGCGCGCGAGCTGCACGACACGCTGGCGCAAGGCTTCACCAGCGTCTCGATGCAGCTCGAAGCCGTGAGCGCGAAGATGGGTAACGGCGGCGGCGACGCGGCGCGCGAGCACTTGAACCAGGCGCGGCTGCTCGTGCGCAGCAGTCTCGCGGAGG
>DASVSK010000424.1:0-3038 GCA_036388135.1 Pyrinomonadaceae bacterium
ATATTCATCGCCGGCGAGGTGCTGCACAAAGTGGGCAGGCTCGACGACGACGAGTGGGAGGCCATCCGGCGTCATCCGCTGGACGGCGCGCGCCTTCTGCTCGGCGTCTCCGCCCCGCAGGACGTGCGCCGCGTGGTGGCCGAGCACCACGAGAGGTGGGACGGTCTCGGCTACCCGGCGGGGCTGCGCGGCGAGGAGATAGAGTTCAACGCGCGCGTCGTCGCCGTCGCCGACGCCTTCGACGCGATGACGAGCGAGCGCGTCTACCGCCCCGCGGCGGGTTTCGACGCGGCGGCGGCCGAGCTGGAGCGCTGCGCCGGGACGCAGTTCGACCCGGAGGTGGTGCTCGCTTTCCTACGCACCCCGCGCGCGCAGGTCGAGGGCATCATCAGGCACGACGCCCAGACGTGAGAGGCGCGTCCGTCATATCGTTCGTGGTCAACGTCCCGCACGTGTAAACGTCACCGACGGAATTTGACGTGCGGCGTGTCCGCGGTCTGCCGCCCTGCCTCACGGGAACGCCCGGGTTTGTCAAAGCGCCGGGGAATCTGTTAGCCTGTAGCCCCTTTCGAGTGTTAACGGCGGCCGTCGCCTCGTACCAAAGTCTCTAACGCCCCAGTTACGGTAGCTTGTGCGCTCCCTCAAGCGCGCGCTCGTCCTGACCCGATCACAGAACGGGGCTACTCTTTCTCGCTCAAAATTTGGATGGCTTCACCTGACCGGGTGGACGGCGCGCTCTGTCCGTCCACCCTGCCGACAGGCGATTCTGTCACCGCCTACGACCGAACATATTTGGAGAAAGAAAATGCGCAAAAGCCTGCTCGCGGCGTTGCTGGGTGCCGCCCTGTTAATCACCCCCGCCGCCTTCTCGACCAAGTCGGACGCGGCGAATCCCCTTCGCCAGAACGAGCCCGCCGCCGCCGCGGGGCCCCGCTCCACATCTCTCCCGAATTATGACATCCGCCTCGCCGGCCGCGGCGAGTTCACAGACGCCGAACTCAATTCTAACGGCGGCAGGCAGCGTGCGGCCGGCGGGAACGCCGCGCTCCGCTCACGCGCCTCGGCCGTCGAGAACTTCCGCACGGGGCTCGGGGTCCAGCGCGGGCGGAACTTGCGCGCCGAGGTCAACGAGGCGGGCGCGTTGAAAAACATCTTCGTCGAGGGCGCATCCCTCTCCGCGCCCCAGTCGAATACCCCCGACAACATCGCGCGCGGCTTTTTGAGGCGGCAGGCCGCGCTCTTCGGTATATCCGACGCGGGCGCGCTCAAGCTCGAAAAGGAGGATAACGACCAGGGCACCAGCTTCCTCGACTACGCGCAGACGGTCGGCGGAGTGAAGGTGTTCGAGGGTAACGTGAAGGTCGTCGTCAACCGCGGCGGCGAGGTCACCAACGTCCGCCAGGGCTTCATCGTCAACGGGCAGAAGGCCGACCTCAAGCCGGCGCTCGGCGAGGCCGAGGGCATCGCCAAAGCCTTCGAGCACGCGGGCCGCGCCGTCACCCCCTCGTTCGCCGAGACGCGGATGCGCGCCTCCGCGAGCGACAGCTCCGCCTTCGCCAACCCCCTCGGCCCGCAGTTCGAGGACGTGCTCTCCGAGCTGAACGTCGTCCGCGTCGGCGACGCGGCGCGCCTGGCCTGGCACGTCTACGCCGAGGTCGGCCCCGAGGAGTGGTACGAGCTTCTGGTCGACGCGCACACGGGCGAGCTGCTCCTGCGCCATAACCTCTACGTCCACCAGGCGCAGGGCACCGTCTACACCGAGGCGCCCGACAAGGGCGCGCGCGTGCTCGTCTCCTTCGTCGGCGACACGGCCATCAACACGGCCGCCGGGTGGATGGGAACCTCGACGGTGACGACGGGCAACAACGTCGAAGCCTACCTCGACACCAACGCCGACAACGCGCCCGACGTCAACAACACCACCGGCCTTTCGAGCGGCCACGCCTCATCTTCGACGCAGAACTTCACCTTCCCCTTCTCCACCACCGTCGACCCGCGCACGCAGCAGGCCGCCGTCGTGACGAACCTCTTCTACTACAACAACGTCATGCACGACTTCTCCTACAACCTCGGGTTCACGGAGTCGGCGCGCAACTTCCAGACCAACAACTACGGGCGCGGCGGCACCGGCAACGACTCGGTGCGCGCCGAGGCGCAGGACGGCTCGGGCACCAACAACGCCAACTTCGCCACGCCGCCCGACGGCCAGCGCCCGCGCATGCAGCAGTACCTCTTCACCGCCGCCAACCCCGACCGCGACAGCTCGGTCGACGGCGACGTGGTCTTCCACGAGTACGGCCACGGCATCTCGAACCGCCTCATCGGCAACGGCAGCACCGGGCTCTCGGGCACGCAGTCGGGCGCGATGGGCGAGGGCTGGTCCGACTACTGGGCTAACACCATCAACGGCGACGGCGCGGTAGGCGAATACTCGACCGCCAACCCGGCCGGCATCCGGCGCGCGGCCTACGCCGTCCCGGCCAACACCGTCCACGACTCCTACGCCGACGTTTGCGCGGGCGGCTGCCAGGTTCACCGCGACGGCGAGGTCTGGGCGGCGACGCTCTGGGACTTGCGGACGCAGCTCGGCGCGGCCGTCACCGACCGGCTCGTCCTGAACGGCATGAAGTTCACGCCGACGCGCCCGTCGTTCCTCAACGCGCGCGACGGCATCCTGCAAGCCGACCAGAACCTCAACGGCGGGGCCAACCGCTGCGCCATCTGGACGGTCTTCGCGCGCCACGGGATGGGCGTCTCGGCCGTCGGCAACGACGGCACGACGCACACCGCGGCCTCCGACCTCCCGTCCGACTGCGGCGGCACCTGCACCTACTCCATCAGCCCCACCACGGCCTCAGTGTCCGCGGCGGGCGGCTCCGGCACCGTCACGGTGACGGCGGGCGCGGGTTGCGCATGGACGGCGGCGAGCAACTCCGGCTTCATCGCCGTCACGGCGGGCGCGAACGGCTCGGGCAACGGGACGGTGACTTACAACGTCGGCGCGAACGCGGACACCACCTCGCGCACCGGCACGCTGA